>NZ_JBQQBY010000044.1:0-63731 GCF_052246385.1 Streptomyces sp. 8N616
ACCCAAACCGCAACACTCACCGGCGGCACCGCCACCGTCACCGACAGCACCCTCGCCGTCGGCACACACACCATCACCGCCACCTACACCGGCGACGGAAACTTCAACACCTCCAACGGCACCGACACCCACACCGTCACCGCAACCGACACCACCACCACCGTCACCACCGCACCCGACCCCACCGACTTCGGCGAAACAACCACCATCACCTTCGCCGTCACCGCCAACCCACCCGGCGCAGGCACACCCACCGGCACCATCACCTACCAGATCGACGGCGGCGCAACCCAAACCGCAACACTCACCGGCGGCACCGCCACCGTCACCGACAGCACCCTCGCCGTCGGCACACACACCATCACCGCCACCTACACCGGCGACGGAAACTTCAACACCTCCAACGGCACCGACAACCAGACCGTCAACGCCGCCCAGACGACCATGACCGTCACCTCCTTCCCGGACCCGTCGACATCTGGAGAGACGGTCACCTTGACCGCCGCCGTACAACCTGTGGCCCCCGGCGCCGGGGTCCCCACGGGGACCGTCGACTTCGTCGTCACCGGCGCCAACTCGGTGACGCTGACCGGGGTGCCTCTGGACGGCAGCGGCGTCGCGACCACCACCACCAACGCGCTCACCGTGTCGGGGGCCGACACCATCACCGGCACCTACGCCGGCGACGGCCAGTACCTCGGCTCCAGTGACAGCGACAGCCACACCGTTCTGTAATCTGCCAGCCACTACGGTCCTGCACCGCAGGACGGCGCCGGGCCTGCCCCACGGGGCGGGCCCGGCGCTCGTATTCACCCACCAGCTTCCCGGATGCCGAGAGCCCGCGACCGTAGACCACCCGCTCTCGTCGACCGACTCCTGGTCTACAGCCCTTGGGAAAGCAGGAGTTCGTGCGCGAGCCGCGCGCCTCGGGCTGCCTCTTCCTCCATCTCGGTGTCCTGCGACGGGATCTCCTCCAGGCCCTCCGCGAGTGCCCGGACGGCCTGGGCCAGGGTCTGGACCTGGGACTCCAGGAGGCGCAACCGTTCGTGCACGTTCGGGGCAACCTTCTCAGTCATGACGGGCCTCCTCACTCCGTCCGTCCGACCAGGAACTCGGTGCGGCCGGGCAACTCAATTTCCGGTGCAGGTCCGGTGCAGGACCATGGGCTCCGCGAGGTGTACGCGGAGGGCGATTGCTGGACCACCGCCTCGGTCCAGGACTCCCCATCACCGCAAGTACCCCAAACCGCCCATATGCTCATGCGGCCCGCGATCCGGCAGCAACCCCGGCGGCTTATGGTGCGAGATGCTCATCCGCCGCTGTTCCGCCGCGGGTGGTGGTGGCCGAGCACCAGAGCCGGTCCATGGCCTTCCCGTACCGCGCCGCGAGTACCACTCGCCCAGGCGCAGCGAGAGCGAACCCGGCGGGTTGAGGGAGATCCGCGCCATGACATTGCCTCCTGATCCGAGTTCGGTCGCAACGCCCGGGCGGGGCCGTCGTGCGTTCACCGGCTCTGACAGAACGGCTCTCCTGGAGTGACACGGGCCGCGAAGGGCCCGCGCACGAGCCCGGAAGAGTCCGCGCTCGTGGTCAGGACGTGGGTCCGGATCCGGTCGCGGCAGGGGCGCCGGGCTCACCCCTGAGGTGGCACTCGACGTCCACGACCCCCTCCACGGCTCGTACCAGGCGCGCCGCCACCGAGATGAGCGAGGTGTCCCGGATCTGCCCACTGAGGGTGACGACTCCCTCGTTCACGTCGACGTGCACGGGCCGGGCGAGGCCGGGGAAGAGGTAGGCCACGACCGTGCGGCGGACCTCCTCCGCGATGTCCTCGTCCGGCCGCAGGAAGATCTTGAGCAGATCGCCTCGGCTGACGACGCCCTGCAGCTTGCCCTCGTCATCGATGACGGGCAGCCGCTTGACGTGCCGTACGGCCATGATCCGGGCCGCCTGGGCCAGAGTTGCGCCCGGGTGGACCGTCACCGCGGGTGCGCTCATGAGCTCTTCCGCGGTCACCGCTCCCGCCTTGGCCAGATCGGACAGGCGTCGCAGTTGCTCGCCACGGCTCGGGTCGCTGTCGCGGAACTCCTCCTTGGGCAGCAGGTCCGCCTCGGAGACGACCCCGATGACCCGCCCTTCGCCCTCAAGGACCGGCAGCGCGCTGACCTTCCACCGCTCCATGGTCCTGACGATCTGCTTGAAGGGCGCGTCGCGGCCCACGGCGACCACGGTCCGTGTCATCACATCGCTCACGATGTACGGGGTCTCGGGCATGGAGCCTCCTCCTCCCCGCTGCTTCGTCGGACCGGTTCGACGTCCGCTGGGTCGGCCTGGCTCCCGCTCGCAGGCGGAGCCGCCCCAGCCCCCTGCTCCTGCCGTCACCTCCAGCGTCCGGCGAGAAGTGGCCCGCCACCAGGGTCTGAAAGGGCACGGAGGTGGGCCGACCGGCCCTGGCCCGGGCGGTGCAAGCGTGCCCACGGGGGTACCCGGAGTACCTCCCGTCAGCCGGAGTGAAGGGCGGTGGGGACCATGGAACTCCCGCTGGTCGTGGGTGTCGACGGATCGGAGTTCAGCCTGCAGGCCCTGGACTGGGCCGTGGACGAGGCGGCCTTCCACGGGCTGCCCCTTCACCTGGTCCATGCCTCCCGGTGGGAGCGCTACGAAGGAGGCCGGCCGTCCCTCGGTACCGACCGCCCCGCCGAAGTGGAGCTGTCCGGGCACATCACCGCCTCTTCCGTGGAACGGGCCCGGCTGCGCAACCCCGAGGTGAAGGTGTCGAGCGAGGTGCTGCCCGATGACGCCGTGACCGCGCTGCTGAGTGCGGGCCGGGAGGCCTTCGCCCTGGTGACGGGGTCCCGCGGCCGGAGCGAGCTCGCCGGGATGCTGCTGGGCTCCGTCAGCCTCTCCGTGGCGGGCCGCGCCACATGCCCGGTGATCGTGGTCCGCGGTGCGGGTCTGAACCAGCGGGGGACCTTCCACCGGATCGTTCTGGGGGTCGGCGACACCACCGAGGGCTCGGCCGCCGTACGGTTCGCCTTCCGCGAAGCCGAGGTGCGCGGCTGCCCGCTTTTCGCCGTGCGGGCCTGGCGCCGCCCGGCTCACGGGCACGTGGACCACCTCCTGATCGCTGACGACGCCGTCCAGGTCCACGAGGAGCAGGCCTCGGCTGTCCTCACCGACGCGCTGAACCAGGCCGTACGCGACCACAGCCGGCCCGTCTGCCACCGCGAGGTCACCGAGGGCCCGGCCCACAAGGTCCTTCTGAACAAGTCGGCCGACGCCGACCTGCTGGTCGTCGGCGCCCTCCGGCAGCACGGCCACTCCGGTCTCCAGCTCGGCCGGGTCACCCACGCCCTGCTGCACCACTCCGACTGCCCGGTCGCCGTCATCCCGCAGCGGGCATGAGGGAGTGCATCGCCCATGGACCCGAGCCGGGGCGGTGCGCGGCGACCCGCTGCGCCGCCACCGTGAGCGGGCCGGTTTTCCCTACCGAACGAGTCGGTTTATCCCCGTCCGGCCATGTAGCCGGCGGAGAACGGGCCGAGCAGGGCCGAGACAGCGGCCTCCAGGTCAGCCACCTTGCGGATCTCGCCGCGCTCGCGGGCCCGCTCCAGCACCGCGCTGGAGCCGGCACGCATGGCCGAGGCCCCGCCCGCGACCGGGGACACCCGGACCGATCTGGTCGCCGTCCTCCGGGACTTCGCGACCACGGTGGAGCGGCTCCGGGGCATGGCACTGATCCGGAGCTCTCCTGCGGGCCGGCGGGTCAGCGCAGTGAGCAGGAGTTGACGACGTCGCCTGAAGCGGGCTTGGCGACGGTGCCGCCGGCGGGCGGGGCCGCGTGGCGCTCGACCCAGTCGGTGAGGGCGCCGAAGGCGGTGCGGTAGCAGGGCAGGATGGGGCGGAGCCGGTCCGGGTGGGTGTCGTAGAGGCCGTCGACGTGCGTGCCGCCCTCGATCGTGTAGGAGCGGTGCAGCCGGGCGCGGTGCCGGTTGGCGATCATGTCCGCGTAGACGTCGGAGGCGGTCGCGATCGGCAGCAGCGCGTCCAGGTCACCATGCAGAGTGATCATGGGCTTGCCGATCCGGCCGGTCAACGAGATCCGTTCGACCGCCCGGTGCACGGACCGGGGGCGGGCGGCGTAGTCGTACGACGCGTCCGAGGCGCAGGGTGCGAGGATCTCCGCGGTCGTCGAACCGGCCGACGCGCCAGGGCAGTCGGGGTCGTACGAGGGGTCGAACTCGGCCCGGTAGACCTTCTGCGTCAGCCCCCAGTAGACGGCCTCGTGGTACGGCCACAGGAATTCCGTGCCGGGGGCGTAGCCGGCGGCGATCATGTCGTCGTGGGTGGCGCGGCCCGCCTGGTGGGCGACGCCGGTCGGCAGGTAGGTGAAGAGATTGGGTCCCTCCGGCGTCCACAGCGCGCCCTCCCAGTCCACCCCGCCGTCGTACAGCTCGGGGTAGTTCTCCAGCTGCCAGCGGGTGAGATAACCGCCGTTGGAGATGCCGGTCATGTAGGTGCGGCGCGGGGCGTGCCCGTAAGTCTGCTCGGCCACGGCCCTGGCGGCGCGGGCCAGTTGGGTGGTACGCCGGTGCCATTCGGCGATCGCGTCGCCGGGCCGGTCCCCGTCGGTAGAGAAGTCCGGTCCGCTGTTGCCCTTGTCGGTCGAGGCGAAGGCGTAGCCCTTGGCCAGGACCCAGTCGGAGATGAGGGGATCCAGGGAGTACTGCTTACGCGTGCCGGGCGCGCCGGTCACCACCAGTCCGCCGTTCCAGCGCTCCGGCAGTCGGATGACGAACTGCGCGTCGTGGTTCCAGCCGTGCGTGGGACCGGAAAGCACGTCTGGAGGTGCCTCGGCGGGCGCGGAGCTGCAGCGACCCCGGGCTGTACGCGAACACGGGCGGCGGGCTCCAGGCCCGTACGACACGCAACGGAGCCTTCTGTGCCGAGGTCGCGGCGAAGGCGAACTCGATCAGCGGATGCGCCGATTCGCGCAGGTCCTCGATGCCGACGACGACCTCGTCCCCCGCGCGCTCAGGCTCGGCCCCCGCGCCCTCCCGCACCATCACCACTGGGCACTTGGCCCACGCGAGCACCTCACGGCGTCGCAGCCGAGGCGGTCGGCTCGCTCGCGGAGCAGCGCGGGGAAGTTCGGGCTGCCGGACTATCCCCTGGGCAGGCCGGCGGAACCGAGAAGCCAGCCGGACACGACGCCCTGCCCGCGCGAGCCGAGGACCAGCATCTCCGACGTCGCGCTGCGGGCCACGAGAGCCGCGACGGCCGTCTCCGCGACCTGCTCGGCGGAGATCGACACCTCCGGGTGGCGGGCCGCGAGATGCGCCTCGGCCTCGCGCAGGATCCGCGTCGCCCCGCGCCTGCGCCCCTCGGGCTCCTGGGCGGTACGCGCTGTCTGGGGCGGCTCGGCCCAGGCGTGTGACGCCGGCGGCCCGGGGTTCACTGAGCTGAACACCCCCTGGGGGGTTGTTCAGCTCAGTGAACCCCGGGCCGTCCCTACGTCGTCACATCGTCTCCATCTTGATGTAGCGCCAGGCCTCCGGTGCTTCTGACAGGACCACCGCGACCGCCGCGGCGGCCAGTGCGCCGACGGCGATGCGCACCACGATCGCCGGGATGAAGATGCCGTTCCTCATCGAGGAATCACCTCCTCTCCCAGAGTGCCCGGTGCGGTGGCAGGCGCTTCCTCCAGCAGCTCCGCCACCAGCGACTCGACGAGCCGTACCGCCTCCTCGACCGCCCGCTGAACGGGTTCGCTGAGCTCCACCAGCACATCCGGCTCGTCACCGGTCATCCGCACCGAGGGCTCGCAACCGACGACGAGGATGCGGGGCAGCGGTCCGTCGCTGCCGTCGCTGAGGTGGCGGGCGAGTGCCAGGACCTTGACCGGGTCCATGGCGTGCGTCTCGGGGGCACCTTCCATGTCCTCGATATCGGGCTCGATGACCGACAGCGTGCCGGGGCGCTCCCCTCTGGGGGCGGCATCCACGAGCAGAGCGGCGTCGTAGCCCTCGAGCAGCCGGTAGGCGAGGTCCATTCCGCGAATGCCGAAGTCCACTACGTGGACGCCGTCGGGGAGCGTCCGCCGGCTCAGAGCGGCGGCCACGGCCGGGCCGAATCCGTCATCGGCCATAAAGACATTTCCGATGCCGGCGACCAGGATGCGCGGGCGAGGTGGTGCACCCGTCCCGGGAGTGGCGGGCCCGGCCGGATCCAGTTCCCCGGGCGAGAAGAAGAAGCGGTGACCGATCTGCCCATTCCCCCCGAAGTCGCGTCCCGGGTCCCCTGCCAGGACGACCGCGACGTGGATCCGGCCCTCGAAATCCTCCTCCACGCCGACCACTTCGGCGATGCGCCCGGCAAGTGCGAGATCGAAGATGTCGGCCCCGCCGGACGGCCTCAGCCGCACCCGGCTCCCCGGACGCAGCGGAACCCCGTCCACGGTCACGGTCTTCCCGATCCCGGGTGACACGGCGTCACCGGACAGCTGCCCGTTCACGCGTCCTCCGAGGGCCGGAACTCGCGGATGGTCCCGTGCAGGCCGATCAGTTCGTCAGGGCTCAGCCCCGCGCAGCGGTCGAGGATCTCCCGCGCTCTGGGGTCGCAGGCCCGGGCCTCCGCCTGCTCCTCCTCCGTCAGGCTCAGCACGCTGAGGACGAGCAACTGGTCGATCTCCGTCCCGTCGAAGAGGTCTCCGGGGCTCTCGGGGGCCACCGCCGGAAAGTCGTACAGGGTGACGGGGGACGACAGCACCGTGTGCGCGCCTGATGTGCTGTCCCGCCGCGCTCCTGGGGGGCGGCCCTCGCCGTCGTCCACGAGTACGGGCCAGGTTCCCCGGTTGTCGCAGGCCGCGGCGAGGGCGCACAGGTGGGCCGGCGGGTCGATGAGGGAGACGAAGCGTCCGGCGTCGCTGTGCAGCAGCGTGTGAGTGGAGACGAAGGCGTACGCGGCGGCCTCCTCCCGGGCGTTGGGCGCGCCGGTGTCCGGACCGGGATACGGCGTGGTGTTCTCGATCCGCACCGTCAGCCGGTGCACGCCGTCCGCGACACGCACAGCGCCCACTTCCACCGTGCCGGTGAGCGGCCGTCGGCTGCGGACGAGACTGCCGACGTGGCGGCCCGACGCGTCGACCAGTGGCTCACGATCGGTGCCCGCGGGGAAGTCGATGGCGGACGTGGCGGGATCCCGCAGGCCCGCGGGCAGCGTCACGGGGACCAGCACCTCGCGTTCGACGGCCTCCTGCCAGGCGAGGTAACGCTCTCCGTCCACGGTCAGCTCGTCGACGGGCTGCGGCCCGTCCGGCCCTTCCCGGACGACACCACGGTCGACGACCTGCAGAAACCGTACGCGGATCGACACATCCACATCGGCCGCGCTCCCCTCCGCATGACCGGTGTCGAAGAGGACCTGGGTCTGCATCACGCTCTGTTCACCGAGCTCGGCGGCGCACGCCTGCGGGAAGACCCCGCCGAAGGTCCAGCGCTTGGCGTTCTTCAGCGCGGACCTGCGGTACGGCCAGAGCAGGTAGCCCTCGTAGAGGCAGGTGCGCACGATCTTCTCCACGGCCGTCTCCGCGGCCTTCTCTACGGTGTGCATGGCGCTCCGGTTCCGGTGGTCGTGGCTTCCCCGAGGGTTTCCGTACGGGTATCCGTGAGGGCTTTCGCGGGGGTTTCCAGGAGGGCGGCCCTCTCGAGCAGGCCGCGGATCGTGTCGTCCCAGCCGCCGAGCACTTCACGCGCCCGGAAGGCGTCGAGCCGGTCGAAGGTCTCCCTGGACAGCCGCAGCCAGGGACTGCCGCCGAAGTACCGGTCGATCAGCTCGTGCCACAGGTCGGCGGGCAGTCCGTACCCGGTGTCCTTGGTCCAGGAGATCTGGGCCGTCCGCAGCGGTCCCTCGGCGGCCCGGAAGAAGACGGTGCCGCCGAAGAGGAAGTTCAGGGGCACGTCCCCGTCCCGGACGGCGCGCAGGTACTTGGTCACACCCAACTCGATGTCGTACGGGCACGGCACCGTGATGTCGACTGCGGTGCCACTGTCGAACGGCGGCACGACCACCGTCGTCCGCGCCCAGTGAAGGGGCCGCATGGTGCTGCCCCACCGCTGCGGCTCGCCGAAGAGCTCGGTCAGGGCCCGCCGGGCCTCCGGGCCGTAGCGGCGCCGGGCCGCGTCGATCCGGATCGCCGTCGTCAGGCTGACCGAGTCCACAGGGCCGCCGCCGGCGCGGGTGATCTCCAGCCGGAAGCGCAGCGTCGGAACCGCGGCGTAGCGCTCCGGCTCCACACCGGTGATCGCGAAAGCCAGGTCCGGGATCGCGTGGCGCGCCGCCGCACGGTCCGTCACCGTCACGCCGGGGACAGGTTCGGCATGTCGGGCATCACGGGTTCCCGGTGCCTGGCGTTGATCCCGGTGGACCGGCGAGCCGTCGAGCGGTCATCGGGCAGATGCCCGGGGTGGTACTTGATGACGCCCCTGTGGTTGCCGCGCCGGACCCCCCTGACGTGTGCCGCCTTGTCGAGCTGTACGTCGGGCTTGCCTACGGTGATGCCCATGACGCCTCCTCGGTCGTGGTTCGGAAGTCGGTGGAGAGTTCATCGAAGAAGGATCTGACCTGCTCCCACACCTGGGGACCACCACCCAGTCCCTTCCAGTGTGCGCGCACCACGGCCACCAGCCGGTAGCAGTCGTCCAGAGGCACCAGCCAGTGCTCCCGAGCGCCGCCGGCCTGGTTCACCAGCAGGGCTTCGACGTCCTCCGCCATCGTGCTCAGAGCCGGGTGGGAGGCCTCCAGCTCGCGCCAGCTGTGCGGATCCACCGTGGAACGCATGGTGCCCAGCGGGCTCGGATAGCCGGCCGAGACCTCCCCGGACGACCCGCTGCGCGTAAAGAATGCGAGGTCGACGGGGATGCCCAGACCGGCCCAGAGCATCTCGTCGATGTCACAGCCGTCCAGCCGCAGCCTGCGCCGCGGCAGCAGCCGGAGGGAGTACCTCCCGGACGGAGTCCGGGGGAGCGCTCCTCCCGCCTCCTGCCGGTCGAAGAGCAGGGAGCAGGCGCGGCAGGCGCAGGACATGGCGCCCGTGTGCAGGTCGAGCAGGTGACGGTGTGCCTGGTCGATCGTCTCGGCGCACAGGTCGCACCGCTCCGGGCCATCGTGGCCCGTCTGGCGGGGGCGCCCTCCCCCCGCCTCCGGGACCGTGGTCCCGCCCATGCCGCCAGTCCCGCCGGTCCCACCGGGGCGAATGGCGTGGTGCACCAGGCGCCGCAGGCGGGGTGCGGCGAAGTGCGTCGTCGCGGGGCTCATCCGGCACTCCGTCCCGCGGGCGTCCGGCCGTGGAACAGCGCCTCCACCGGGATGAGGGTCTCCGGCACCGGCTCCGGGCCGCTCTCGATCCCGACGTCGAGGATCTCGGGCGCACGTCCGGCGATGGCATCCCGTACGGCCTGCTCCGCCGGTTCCTGGGCAGACGAGCAGCCGTGGCCGCGGCGCTCGAGCCGGATCCGTACGGCCGTGTCCGACAGCTCCAGCAGCTCCAACTCGCAGCCCTGCGACCGCACATGGCGGCCCACCTCATCCAGCGCTCTCCGCACCCGGGTCTCCACCGGGTCGGGGTGCAGGTCGTGCACGAGCAGCAGATGGCCGACGAGTTCGTCGGCCGCGAGCCGGTCCAGCAGCCCGAGACCCGTACGGCCGGCGGCCGTGCCGTCGTCGGCTTCACCCGCTCCGTCGGTGTCCGCGGTTTCGGCCGCGTACTCGATGACCCTGGCGAGGCAGTCGCCGTAGAGGCCGACCAGCGCCTCGACGGTCTCGACGGCCCGTGCGGCCGCGGCACTGTCCGGCAGGGTCTCCAGACCGGCCAGCAACTCCTCGGCCCTGGCCACCTGCGCGCGTGCGTGCTCGTCATCCCATGGCATCCCGGCGCCCCTACCCGACCGCGCCGAATGTCGGGGAGTGCATCTGCTTGAGGGTGCGCCCGCCGCCGAGGTACATGTGCACGCCGCAGGGCAGGCACGGGTCGAAGCTGCGCACGGTGCGCATGATGTCGATGCCCTTGAAGTTGTCCGGGCCGTTCTCCTCGAAGATCGGACAGCCCTGGACCGCGTCCTCGTACGGCCCGGGGGTTCCATAGGAGTCCCGGGGGCTGGCATTCCAGGGGGTCGGCGGGTACGGGTGGTAGTTCGCGATCTTGCTGTCACGGATGACCAGGTGGTGGGAGAGCACACCGCGCACGGCCTCGTGGAAGCCCACGCCGATGGCCTCCTTCGGCACCTTGAAGTCCTGGAAGGTCTTGGTGCGTCCGGCCCGGACCTCCTCCAGGCCCCGGTCCACGAAGTAGAGGGCCATCGCGGCGGCATAGGCCACGAAGTACATCCGGGCCCGGTTGCGCTCGATGGTGTTGGGGAACGGCGGGGGCTTCCACTCCAGGTGGACCTCCGGCGTGCCGGGGGTCTTCGGCAGGTCGATCTCCACGCTGTGCCCGGTGGAACGGACATAGGGCGTGCGGACTTTGCCGGCCAGTGCGGTGGACCACAGCCGGGCGATCGGCCCGCCGCCGGTGTCCAGAGCGAGATGGTCACCCGTGCGCCGGTCGTACCACCGGGGGCTCATCACCCAGCTGTACTTGCCGCCCTCTCCCAGGTCGCGCTTCTGCGGTGCGGGCAGCGTGGTCTGGTTCCACGGGTGCCGCTTGTCCACGGGGTTGCCGAGCGGATCCTTGTCGACGAAGGTCTGCTCGCCGGCCCAGTCCTCGTAGTACGAGCTGCCGAGCAGGATGCGCATGCCCAGGTTGATGTCGACCAGGTCGGTGGTGACCAGCTCGTTGTCGACGACGATGCCGGGGGTGACGAACATGGCGTTGCCCCACTCGTTCATCCGCCGGTAGTCGTAGTCGACGATCTCGGGGTCCTGGAAGGCGCCCCAGCAGCCGAGCAGCGTCCGGCGGCGGCCGACCTCCTCGTAGCCCGGCAGCGCCTCATAGAAGAAGTCGAAGACGTCGTCGTTCATGGCGACGGTCCGCTTGACGAAGTCGAGGCACCGCGTCAGCCGGACGAGATAGTCGGTGAAGACCTGCGGGGTCGCGACCGTGCCGACACCGCCGGGGTAGAGCGTGGAGGGGTGGACGTGCCGGCCCTCCATCAGGCAGATCATCTCGCGGGTGAGGCGGCTCATGACGAGCGCCTCCTTGTACGTCGTACCCTCGAAGGGGTTGTAGGACCGCATGATGTCGGCCACGGTCCTGTGGCCGTGCAGGTCGGCGCCGGGAGCCGGGGTCCGCTCGGCCTGCTCCAGAACGCCCGGGTTGGTCTCCCTGACCATGCGTTCGCAGTAGTCGACGAAGACCATGTTGTCCTGGAAGATCGTGTGGTCGAACATGTACTCTGCGGCTTCGCCGAGGTTGATCATCCAGTCCGCGAGCGGCGGAGGCTTCACCCCGTAGGCCATGTTCTGTGCGTACACCGAACAGACGGCGTGGTTGTCCCCGCAGATGCCGCAGATGCGGCTGGTGATGAAGTGGGCGTCCCGCGGGTCCTTGCCCTTCATGAAGACGCTGTAGCCGCGGAAGACGGAGGATGTGCTGCGGCATTCGACGACTTCGCGGTTGTTGAAGTCGATCTTCGTGTAGATGCCCAGGTTGCCGACGATCCGGGTGATGGGGTCGAACGCGACATCGGTGAGGGTGCGCTGTCCGGTCGGGATGGTCTGGCTCGTCGTCACAGGACGGTCCTTTCGCGCATGGTCAGCGGCCGGACCAGCGCGGCGAGAAGCCGGAGGTCAGCTCGGGACGGTTGTGGCGCCACTTCGGTTCCCGGTTCGCGGCGCGGTTGGTGATGGACCGCAGCGTCCGTACGAGCGGCCCGTAGGTGGAGCTGAGCACCGTGGACGACAGGGCGCCGCCCGGTGGCTCGTCCATGAACGGCATGAACTTGTCGGGGAAGCCGGGCATGGTGCAGCCGATGCAGACGCCGCCGACGTTGGGGCAGCCGCCGATGCCGTCCATCCAGCCGCGCTTGGTGACGTTGCAGTTCACCACCGGGCCCCAGCAGCCGATCTTCACCTGGCACTTGGGCGAGTTGTAGTCCTTGGCGAAGTCGCCTTGCTCGTAGTACGCGGCCCGGTCGCAGCCCTCGTGCACGGTCTTGCCGAACAGCCAGGTCGGGCGGAGCTGCTCGTCCAGCGGAATCGGCGGCGCCATCCCCGCGGCCTGGTACAGCACCCAGGTGAGGGTCTCCATGAAGTTGTCGGGCTGGACGGGGCAGCCGGGGACGTTGACGATCGGCAGCCCGCCCGCGGAGCGGAAATCCCAGCCCAGATAGTCGGCGAGGCCCATGCAGCCCGTGGGGTTGCCGGCCATGGCATGGATGCCGCCGTACGTGGCGCAGGTCCCGGCCGCCACGACGGCGTAGGCCTGCGGCGCGAGACGGTCGATCCACTGGTTGAAGGTGATCGGCTCGCCGGTGTCCGGGTCGTTGCCCATCGAGGTCCAGTAACCGTCGCCGTTGATCCGCTCGTTCGGGATGGAGCCCTCCACGACGAAGACATACGGCCCCAGTTCGCCCCGCGCGGCCTGGTGGAAGGCCTGCATGAAGTCGTCACCGGTCTCGTAGGCCAGCACCTTGTTGTGCAGGTGCACCTTGGGGAGACCGGGGATCGCTCCCAGCACGACGTCCTCGAGGCTCGGCAGGGACGCGGCGGTGACCGAGACGGTGTCCCCGTCGCAGCTCATCCCCTCCGAGGTCCACAGAATGTGCACCTCGTCGACACCACGAGCGGCTGACAGGTCGGTCATCATCGCGCCTTCCTTTCCGGGCCCCGCAGGCGCGGACGCCCCTTCTGCCAAGGGCAGCGGGTACGGGCGCCGGTCGGCTGACCGTCACCCCAGAAGAGGCTTACATTCCACGCAATCACTCACAACTCGGACACACTGCGTTGCTCTGCCTCATCCGGCAGGTACTCCGGCGTACGGGTGGCCTGCTCCTTTCGTACGAAGGCCGACCTGAGTGCGTGGTACGGCGCAGCCGCGTCGAAGAAGGTCCGCCGCATGCGCTCAAGCTCCTCGGCCCGGTAGGCGCGGAGCGGTTTGGCGGCTTCCTCGCGTTCCCGTACGGCCTTCTTCTCCGTGATCCGCGCGTGCAGCCGCGCCGAGGTGGCCAGGCCCGCGGCCAGCCGGGTGACCTCCCCGGAGAACTCCTCCGGGCCGCAGGCCACTACTCGGTCGACCAGTCCGGTCCGCAGGGCGCTCGCCGCGCTCACGGGCAGCGCCTCCCGGGTCAGCCGCTCCGCTTCGCGCGCCCCCACCCGGCGCGGCAGGGTGTACGTCCAGTACTCGGATCCGTACAGGCCCATGAGCCGGTAGTGGGGATTGAGCACCGTGCCCGCCCGGCACCAGACCTCGTCCGCCGCCAGCGCCAGCATCGCTCCGCCGGCCGCGGCGTTGCCGCCGAGCGCCGAGACGACCAGCCGGTCGGTGGTGGTCAGAACCGCCTCCACGAGGTCATCCATGGCCTGGATGTGGGCCCAGGACTCCTGCGCGGGATCGGCGGCGGCCTCGATGACGCCCAGGTGGATGCCGTTGGAGAAGAAGTCCCTGGTGGCTCCGAGGACCACGACGTCCGTCGGCCGGGAGCAGGCCCGCCGGTAGGCGGCCAGCAGCCGCCGGCAGTGGTCGGTGCTCATGGCCCCGCTGGGGAAGGAGAAACGCAGGAAGCCGACGCTCGCGTGCTCGTCGTAGCTGATGTCGGCCCAGGTGCGGTGGCGGCTGGGCGCCCACAACTCCGCGGTCAGCTCCGGAACGTCCCTCAGCCGGTCACCGAGGGCCTGGACGGCCGGCAGCTTGAACGTCTTCTCGCCCCCCGGCCGGCGCTTGGCGCGCAGCTGCGGGATCCACACCGCGCCGTCGGCCGTCGCCCGGCAGATCGCACCGCACCGGGTGGCCAGCACCTGGCCGGGCCTGCCGACGAGCCGGTCCTCCGGGTGGCCGCCGTGCAGATACCACTCGCCGCCGAGGAACGAGTCGAGCACCCCGGGGTGGGAGTCGGCGGCGCGCAGCTTGCGCAGCACGATCTCGGTGGGCTCCGACGACCAGTCGATCCGCCGCAGATCCTGGTGGAGATACGGGCGCAGCCCATGCTCGGTCGCGTCCTGGGGCCGTGGGGTGTACGTGCCCGAGGCGAAGCGCTCCACGGCTTGCAGGACCGCTTCGAGTGCGGCATCGGAGGCCTCGCCCCGGTACACGTCGCTCTTGCCGGACGCCGGAACGGGGAAGGGCGCCGAGGCCCAGACGGGGCCCGCATCCATCTCCGCGACCGCCTGAAGCACCGTCACCCCCCACCAGCCGGCGCCTTCCTGCAGGGCCCAGTCGAGCGAAGACGGACCGCGGTCACCGGGTGGCCCCGGGTGCACGATCAGGCAGGTGTGCGCGGACCACACGTCCTCGGGGATCGCGGTCTTGAGCATGGGGGCGATGACGAGCTCCGGAGCGTGCCTGCGCACGGCCTCACGCAGGGACGCGTCACCGCGTACCGGCTCCGCTGCGACCGTGTGACCGCGGTCCCGGAGTTCGGCGAAGATCCGCTGGGTCAGGCTGTTGAACGCGCTCGCGACGAGCAGGATGTGCATCACGCCTCCTGGGCCGGTGCCGCTCTGCGACACGGTGGACGCCGGACACGGAAGGTGATGCTCTCCCAAGGGACGCCATGCAGGGCGCGGGACGCGCCCGATGCGCTCCCGGCTTGCGCCGCCCGAGGGAAATCGGCACTCACCGGTGCCTGCGTTCCGGACGAGGGCCCGCCACGCATGCCTACCGTGACGGGCCATGCATGAACTGTCGATCGCGGCCGCTGTTGTCGAGAGCGCCGAGGAGGCCGCCCGCGAACACGGCGCCGCCTCGGTCGAATCGGTGCAGCTGCGCATCGGCGAACTGGCAGGTGTGGTGCCCGACGCGCTGCGGTTCTCCTTCGAGCTCGTGGCGGAGGGCACGTTGGCGGCCGGTGCCGAGCTCCTGATCGAGGAGGTGCCCGCGCGGGCCCGGTGCACCGGCTGCGACGCGGAGTTCGCGGTGGGCTCACCTCCGCGGCTGTGGTGCCCACGGTGCGAACAGGCCGCGGCGGAACTGCTCACGGGACGCGAGCTCGAACTGACCGGGGTTCAACTGCCGGAGGCCGGGTCGTGTCCGGTCCTCCACGAGGCAGGACGGGGAGAGAGAACATGATGTGTCGGACGGTGGACGTGCGGCAGGCCGTGCTCGCGAAGAACGACCGCCTGGCGGAGACGCTGCGCACCGACCTGGCGCGCCAGGGCGTCACCGCGGTCAATCTGCTGTCCAGCCCGGGGAGCGGCAAGACGGCCCTCCTGGAACTCGTCCTGCGCCAGGCGACCGAGCGCGGCGTACCGGTGGCCGCGGTCACCGCCGACCTCGCGACCGAGAACGACGCGCGCCGGCTCGCCAGATCGGGGGCGCCGGTGAAGCAGGTGCTGACCGGTGGGCTGTGCCACCTGGAGACGGACCAGCTTCGCGGCCATCTGGACGGCTGGCTGCCGGACGGCACCAGGGCGCTCTTCGTCGAGAACGTCGGCAATCTCGTCTGCCCCGCCTCCTACGACCTCGGTGAGGCGCTCCGGGTGGTGCTGATGTCCGTCACCGAGGGCGAGGACAAGCCCGTCAAGTACCCCACGGCCTTCGGCCTGGCGAATCTGGTCGTCCTCACCAAGACCGACCTGGCCGAGGCCGCCGGCTTCGACGAGGACGCCTTCGCGGCGCATGTCGAGCGGATCAATCCCGGGGTGGAGGTGGTGCGTTCCTCCGCTCGTACCGGCCAGGGGATCAAGGTGCTCCTTGACCGGGTGCTCGCCGTGTGCGACGGGGCCCGGCCGCACCAGCCGCTCCTCGCGGGAGACCACCACTCCCATGCCCACGCCGGGGCGGACCCGACCGCCGCCGAGACGTCGTGACATCCCATCGGCAGGCGGCGGCATGACGAGCACGCTGACGAACCGGCCGGAGCGCGCGGCCGCCGTGCGGCGCCGGGTCACGGTGCGGGGCGTCGTGCAGGGCGTCGGCTTCCGGCCCTTCGTCCACCGCCTCGCCGGCGAGCTGGCGCTGTCCGGGTTCGTGAGCAACAACGCGGGCGGCGTGATCGCCGAGATCGAGGGAGACCCCGACGGCGTCGAGGAGTTCTGCCGCCGCGTCCGCGAGCAGACCCCTCCCCTCGCCGTCGTCTCCGGCGTCACGTACGAGTCCGTGGCGGCCCTCGGCACCGAAGGGTTCGTCATCCTGCCCTCCGAGCGGGGCGAGGGCCGCACCCTGATCCCGCCGGACACCGCGACCTGCGCCGACTGTCTGCGCGAGCTCGCCGATCCGCAGGACCGCCGGTACCGCCACCCGTTCGTCACCTGCACGCACTGCGGCCCCCGCCTCACCATCGCCACCGGGCTGCCGTACGACCGCGCGACCACCACCATGGCCGCGTTCCCCATGTGCCCGGCCTGTGCCGACGAGTACGCCGATCCCTCGGACCGCCGCTTTCACGCCCAGCCCGTGGCCTGCCGGTCCTGCGGCCCCCGGCTCACGCTCACCCCCGCTCCCGGTACCGGTGCCCGCCGATCCGAAGGCGAGGAGGCCCTCGCCGAGTCCAGGCGGCTGCTCGCGCGGGGCGCGATCGTCGCGGTCAAGGGCGTGGGCGGCTACCACCTCGCGTGCGACGCCGCCGACCGGGACGCCGTCGCCGGCCTTCGCCGGCGCAAGAGCCGGGGCGCGAAGCCCTTCGCGGTGATGTGCCCCGACCTGGCGACCGCCGCGCGGCTCGCCCGCGTCGGCCCGGCCGAACGCGCCGCGCTCAGCAGTCCCCGCCGTCCGATCGTGCTGCTCCGCCGCCACGCGTCGCACGACGTACGGGAACTGGCCGCAGGTGTCTGCCAGGGCAGCCCGGACGTGGGCGTGATGCTGCCCTACGCCCCGCTCCAGCATCTCCTGTTCGGCCTTCCCGAAGACCCCCCGGGACCCCGGGTCCTGGTGATGACCAGCGGCAACCGGTCGGGCGAGCCCATCGTCACGGACGACCGCGAGGCCCTGACCCGGCTGGCCGGGCTTGCCGACGCCTGGCTGTCGCACGACCGGGCCATCGAGGTCCCGTGCGACGACTCCGTGGTGCGGCTGCGCGCGGACGGCAGCGAGGTCGTCCTGCGCCGGTCCCGCGGCTACGCCCCCTCCCCCGTCGCACTCCCGGTCCCGGTCCAGCCCGCCCTGGCCGTCGGTGGGGACCTCAAGAACACGCTGTGCCTGGCCGACGAGCACAGCGCATGGTTCTCCCCGCACATCGGGGACATGGGCGACCTGGCCACCGTACGGGCCTTCGAAGCGGGTGAGCGGCGGCTGCGGCGGCTGACCGGCGTCGCACCCCGGCTGCTCGTGGCCGACCGGCACCCCGGGTACCACTCGGCGCGGTGGGCCCGCCGCAATGCGGCCGGCCGCCCCCTGCGGCTGGTGCAGCATCACCACGCGCACATCGCCTCCGCCATGGCCGAGAACGGACTCGACGGCACCGCGCCCGTCATCGGCGTCGCCTTCGACGGCACCGGCTACGGCGACGACGCCGCGATCTGGGGCGGCGAGGTGCTCCTGGCCGACTACCACGGCTACCGCCGCCTCGCGCACCTGGCGTATGTCCCCTTGCCCGGCGGGGACGCGGGAGTCGGCAACCCCTGCCGTATGGCGCTGTCGCACCTGCGCGCGGCCGGCCTCCCCTGGGACCCTGACCTGCCCTGCGTCGCGGCCTGCTCTCCCGGCGAACTCCGGGTGCTCGACCGGCAGCTGGAACGGGGGCCGGGCTGTGTGCCGACGTCCAGTATGGGGCGGCTCTTCGACGCCGTGTCCTCGCTGGCGGGGATGTGCCATCGCGCGGGCTACGAAGCGCAGGCCGCCATCGAGCTGGAGGCGGCCGCGTCGCCGGCGTGGGCGGAGCACGAGGACGCATACGCCTTCGCGCTGCGCCCCGCGGGCTCCCGCCCGGGTGTGGCGGCCACGCTGCTCGACCCCGCCCCCGCACTGCGCTCCATCGTCGCGGACCTGCGCCGCGGCTCCCCTGCCCCGGTGATCGCCGCACGGTTCCACCGGGCGGTCGCGAGCGCGGTGGCAGAGGTGTGCAGGAGCGCCCGCCGGGAGACCGGGGTGCGGACGGTCGCGCTCTCCGGCGGGGTGTTCGCCAACGCGCTGCTGGACGAGGAGTGCACCGATCTGCTGCGGGCGAGCGACTTCACCGTGCTGCGTCACGGGGAGGTCCCGCCCGGGGACGGCGGGCTCGCCCTCGGTCAGCTCGTCGTGGCAGCGCGCGGCGGAGACCTCGCGTAGCCACCAACGACCCAGCGACGAACGGAGAACGCCATGTGCCTGGCAGTGCCCGGCAGGGTGGTCGGTATTGAGGATCGGAACGGCACGCGGATGGCGCAGGTCGACTTCGGCGGTGTCGTCAAGGACGTGTGCCTGGCCTACGTGCCGGAGGCGGGAGTGGGCGATTACGTCATCGTCCACGTGGGCTTCGCGCTCCAGCGGCTGGACGAGGAGTCGGCCAGGGCCTCGCTGGAGCTCTTCGCGCAACTCGGGCTTTTGGAAGAGGAGTTCGGCGACGCATGGGGCCGCGCCGCCGCGGAGGCGGGAGCGGCCCGGCCGGACACCGAGGCCGGGGCAACAGCGGCACAGGAGGGTGCCCGATGAAGTACGTCGATGATTTCAACGACCCGCAGCTCGCACGGCGGCTGCTCGACGACATCCACGCCACCGTGACCCGCCCCTGGGCGATGATGGAGGTCTGCGGCGGCCAGACCCACTCGATCATCCGGCACGGGATCGACCAACTCCTGCCCGATACCGTCGAGTTGATTCACGGGCCCGGCTGCCCGGTGTGCGTCACACCGCTCGAGATGATCGACAAGGCGCTCGAGATCGCCTCCCGCCCCGACGTCATCTTCTGCTCCTTCGGCGACATGCTGCGGGTGCCCGGAAGCAGCCAGGACCTCTTCCGGGTCAAGAGCCGGGGCGGCGACGTGCGGGTCGTGTACTCGCCGCTGGACGCCCTCGGCATCGCGCGGAAACATCCCGACCGGCAGGTCGTGTTCTTCGGCATCGGCTTCGAGACCACCGCCCCGGCCAACGCGATGACCGTCCACGAAGCCAGACGCCTGGGCATCCGCAACTTCAGCCTGCTGGTCTCCCACGTCCGCGTCCCGCCCGCCATCGAGGCGATCATGCGGGCCCCGCACTGCCGCGTCCAGGCTTTCCTGGCAGCGGGTCACGTATGCAGCGTGATGGGGACTGCGGAGTATCCGGAGCTGGCCGAGAGGTACAAGGTCCCCATCGTGGTGACCGGTTTCGAACCCCTGGACATCCTGGAGGGCATCCGCCGTACCGTCCGGCAGCTGGAACATGGCGAACACCGGGTCGACAACGCGTATCCACGCGCGGTGCAGCCGGGCGGCAACCCGGCGGCGATGCGCATGATCGAGGAGGTCTTCGAGGTCACCGACCGGGCCTGGCGCGGCATCGGCACGATTCCCGGCAGCGGCTGGCGGCTCACCGACGCCTTCCGGGAGTACGACGCCGAGCACCGCTTCGAGGTCGCCGCCTTGCGGACCTGCGAGTCCTCGGCCTGCCGCAGCGGCGAGGTGCTCCAGGGCCTGATCAAGCCGAACGACTGCGCAGCCTTCGGCACGACCTGCACACCGCGCACGCCCCTGGGCGCCACGATGGTTTCCAGCGAAGGGGCCTGTGCCGCCTACTACCTGTACCGGCGCCTGGACGCGCCCGCGGCGCCCATGCCGTCCGCACCGTCGAAGGAGGCGGCTCCCCTTGGCTGACACGACAGAGCTGCGGGCGCCCGCGGCCACGGAGGAGACCGCGCCGGTGGACCCGGCCGCCTGGTCCTGCCCGGCACCGCTGCGCGACCACCCGGTGGTGGTCATGGGGCACGGCGGCGGCGGAGCCCTGTCCGCCGAGCTCGTGGAACACCTCTTCACTCCCGCGTACGGCAGCAAGACGCTGGCCGGACTCGGCGATTCGGCGGCGGTGACGCTGGGCGGCGCCCGGCTGGCCTTCTCGACCGACTCCTACGTGGTGCGGCCGCTGTTCTTCCCCGGCGGCAGCATCGGCGACCTGGCGGTCAACGGCACGGTCAACGACCTGGCCATGAGCGGCGCCAGACCGGCCTACCTGTCCTGCGCGTTCATCCTCGAAGAGGGGACCGAGCTGTCCGTGGTCGGGAAGGTGGCACAGGCGATCGGGGCCGCCGCCGCGGCCGCGCGCGTCGCCGTCGCCACGGGCGACACCAAGGTGGTCGACGCCGGACACGGCGACGGGGTCTACGTCAACACCTCCGGGATCGGACTGATCCCGGAAGGCGTGGACATCCGCCCGCAGCGGGCCGTTCCCGGCGATGTGGTGATCGTCAGTGGACCGATCGGCATGCACGGCATCGCCATCATGAGCGTCCGCGAGGGACTGGAATTCGGGGTGGAGGTGACCAGCGACACCGCGCCGCTGGCCGGCCTCGTCGAGGCCATGCTCGACGTCACGCGGGACCTGCACGTGCTGCGCGACCCCACGCGCGGGGGTCTCGCCGCCGCGCTCAACGAGATCGCCATCGCCTCGGGGACCGGCGTGGCCCTCACCGAACGCGGCCTGCCCGTCCCGGAAGCGGTGGCGAACGCATGCGGGTTCCTCGGCCTCGACCCGCTGTACGTGGCCAACGAGGGCCGCCTGGTGGCCTTCGTACCGCGCGAACACGCGGACCCCGTACTCGCCGCGATGCACGCCCACCCGCAGGGCGCACAGGCAGCCGTCATCGGCGAGTGTGTGGCCGAGCACCCGGGGATGGTCGTGGCTCGCACGGGCCTCGGTGGCACCCGTGTGGTGGACTTGCCGCTCGGCGAACAACTGCCCCGCATCTGCTGAGTCCGCCCGGCCGCTGCCGGTTGCGCGCAGGGGCCGGCAGTCAACGCGACACGTCCCCGGACTGCGCGGACGTCGTTTCGGTGAGATGCGCCCACGGGCGCTGCCGTCCGCGGCTCACGGCGGCGACACCTGTCTCGTCATAGCGGGCGGTTGCAAGGGACCAGGCCAGATTCCCCGCCATCAGATTTCCCATGCCTGCCACGTAGTGGTCGACGTGTCCGCGGACCTCGGGGAGAACACCCGATGCGCTCAGGATCTTGGGGAGGGTCGAGGAGAGCCGCACGAAGCGGGCGGCCCGCGTGTTGGCGAGGGCGGCGATGCGCTCGACGGACTGCTCCAGGGTGCGCCCCGTCTGCTCCCGCAGAATGATGACGCTGTTGTTCACCTCCCCCGCGGCCAGCTCTTTGACGAGCGAGACGATGTCGTTGACGAAGATCACCACATCGGCGGTGATCTCCCGCATCTTGGCCAGCGGGGAGGCCTCGTGCAGCTCCTCCGGCAAGGTGTAACCACCGCACCGCTCGGTGAAGTCGAGGCACGGCTGGACTCCTATCGACTCCCGTCTGACGCGCAGAAATTCCTGCAGAGAGGGAAGGCGGTCGGCGGTCCTGTGGTGTGCCTCCCCCTGGTGGGCGGCCAGATAGGTCTGCCAGTGCGCACGGAAGCGGTGTTGCCAGGCAGCGGGCCGGCCGGCCGTGGCGCGGTGCCAGATGTTGCGGAAACCCCGGACGAGAGGGGATGACTGCTTGCCGGGCGCCGGGAGGGTCGTGTCGTCCGCCGCCATGGTGAGGCCGATGGAGGCCACCACCTGTTCTATGGCCTCCGGCTGCAGCCCGAGACTGCCGTCGAACTGGTCGTCGAAGATGAAGAACCAGGCGTTGAAATCGGCCGCGAGCTCGAGGTCGGTGCCCGTGGCGTCCGGATAGAAGTACGCCATCAGCCGCTCGAGCCGCAGCGCATCGTACTCCGCGGTCGCGGACGCCCCGGTCAGCATGCCCATCTCCTGTAACCACTGGAGGGTATGCCGCCGTGCGCGCTCGGCGTGCGGGCTGAGGCGGGCGGGGAACGGAATCCTGATGGCGGCAGCGCGCCGGGTGGGGTCCGGGGGCGTCCGCTGCTGGCCGAAATCCCTCGCATGCGTCATGAGCCCCCCTGGTGTCGCAGCGTTCCCACGGTTCGCGGGATTCGCAGCTCCGAGGCGTTCTCGATGCCTCAGAGGCTAAGCGTTCCGCTAGGCGTATGGCCCTGGCCTACGGATGCGCGGTGGCGTGATACCGGCGTACGCGACCACACATGCGCCCCTCTCTGGGGACGGACGGGGATCGTCGACCCGGCTGTCGGCAGTACCAGATTCCGCTCGTGTCCCCCAGGAAAACGTCCGCGCGGATTACGGGGAGTCCCTACGGGCGTACGCTCTGCGGTACTTGCCGAAGAGTCACGGTCGTACGGTCGAAGGAACGGACGTGGAGGACATGGGAGACCGGCAGCGCCGGCCGCACCGGTTGCTGCTCGAGCGGGAACCGGAACTGGCCGCCCTGGACGCCTTGCTGACGGATCTGTGCGTCCCGCCGACTGCGTCGGGCACACCCCGGTCCGGCGGCATACTGGCGTTCGCCGGCCCGGCCGGACTCGGCAAGACGACGCTCCTCGCCGAGGTACGCAGAAGGGCCGCCGACCGCGGATGCACCGTGCTCGTCGCGCGCGGCGGCGAGCACGAACAGGAAGTGGCCTTCCACGTCGTGCGTCAGCTCGTGCAGCCCGTACTCGCCTCCGGCACCGAGCAGGAACACCGCCGGATCATGGGCAGTTGGTACGACATCGTCGCGCCCGCCGTGGGCCTGGTGGCCGGGGACGTCGGCTCGCCCGACCCGCAGGGTGTGCGCGACGGCCTGGACTGGATCGCCACCCGCTTCGCCGTGCAGCACGCGCCCCTGGTCGTGATCCTTGACGATGCCCACTGGGCCGACGCGGAGTCGCTGGCCTGGCTCACCGGCTTCGCGCCACGGGCCACTGAACTCCCGATGCTGCTCGTCGTGGCCTACCGTCCCGATGAACTCCCGGCCTCGGCAATGACGTTCGGGAAACTCGTGGACCGCCAGGGTTCGCGGCCCTTCGATCTGGCGACGCTGACGCCGAACGCGGTGAGCCGGATCGTCCGGGAGGCCCTGGGCGAGGAGGCCGACGAGGCGTTCTGCCGCGAGACCTGGGCGGTCACCGGCGGCAATCCCTTCGAGACCGTCGAACTCACCGCCAAGGTCGCCGAGCGCGGGCTGAAGCCGCAGGATGTGCACATTCCCGAACTGCGCGAACTGGCCTCGGCGGTGAAGGGCAGTGATGTCGTCGAGCGGCTGGAGCGGCTGGGCACCTCCGCGGTCCGATTCGCCTGGAGCGCCGCCGTGCTGGGCGCCGAGGCCTCCCGGACCCTGGCCGCGAACGTCGGCGGACTGGGCGACGCCGAGTCCGCCGATGCCGTCGCCCGGCTGCGGGAGGCCCGCATTCTCGCCGACCCCGCAGACCCAGCCGACGACGATCACCTGGAATTCTTCCACCCCCTGGTCGCCACCGCCGTCTACCGGGCGATCCCCGCGGCGTTCCGGGTCGCCATGCACGGCCAGGCCGCCGTGACCGTCTCGAGCGCGGGCCTCGGCACCACCAGGGTCGCCCGGCATCTGCTGGAGATGCATCCCGAGAGCGACCCCTGGGCCGTACAGCAGCTGCGGGAAGCAGCCCGTGAGTACCTCCGGGCCGGCGCTCCCGAGGCCGCCCGGCGCTGCCTCGCCCGCGCGCTGCGGGAGCCGCCCGCTCCGGAAGACCGGGCCGGGGTTCTCTTCGAGCTCGGATGTTCCGCCCTGCTCACCGAACCCGCGACCACGGTCAACCATCTGAGGGCGGCGCTGGACGAGCCCGTGCTCGACTCGGCTCTGCGCGAAGCGATCACCTACCGGCTCGCCCAGGCCCTCGGCCACTCGGACCGGATGGCGGAAGCCGCCGAGACGGTGACCGAAGCCGCCCGGCAGGCGACCAACGCCCGCACCCGGCTGCGCATGCAAGCGGAGCAGTTCATGTGGAACGCCTTCCGGGCCGACGAGGAGAACTCGCCCGCGCGCTCACGCAAGCTGGCCAGGCTCGCCGAGCACCTCAGCGGCCGTGGCATCGCCGAGCGGTACATCCTGGGTCTGCGGGCCTGGGACGCGATGGTGCGCGGCGAGCCCGCGAGCACGGCCTTGCACTACGCGGAGGAAGCTCTCGGCGAGGGCCTGAGCTGGACCAACGACGAGTGGGGCTTCGAGGTCCCGGTCCTGGTCGCGCTCACCTTCATGTACTGCGACCAGCCGGGACGAGCGGAGGAGCTGTTCAACAAGGGCATCGCCGAATGCGAGAACAAGGGCTGGCGCGGCGCCCATCTGTCCTTCGGATTCACTCTTCTGGGCTATATCCGCTATCGCCGCGGACGCCTCGACGAGGCCGAGATGCTGGTACGCGGTGGACTGCGGATCGCCGACCGGGTGGGGCACCGCGTGCCCGCGCAGTGGTTCGCCATCGGCATCCTGATCGAGATCCTCCTCGCCCGCGGCCGGACCAGGGAAGCCCAGGAGCTCGCCGCCACATACGGCTACGGCGATGTGGTGCCCAATGCGGTCGTCTACCCCGACTCCCAGACCGTGTACAGCGAGTTGCTGCTCGCCCTCGGCATGCGGCGGGAGGCCGAGCAGCAGCTGAAGCAGGTCGGCGCCCGACTGGAGCCACGCGGGATGCGCAACCCCGCGTGGTGCCCCTGGCAGCTTCATCTCGCCCGTGCTCTGGAGCTGTCCGACCCCGGACGGGCTGTCGAGTTCGCCTCCGAAAGCGTCCGGAGGGCTCGCCGCTTCGGTACCCAGTCCGCGATCGGGCAGTCTTTGCGCGCGGCGGCGGCCGTATCTCGCGGTGAGGACCGGATCAGACTGCTCGCGGAGGCCGTTGAGCACCTGGAACGCTCCCCGTCCGGGTACGACCTGGCCATAGCCCTGGTCGACCACGGCGCTGCCCTGCGCCGCGCCGGGCTGCCGCAGGACGCGGCAGAGCAGCTCCACCGCGGTCTGGAAGGCGCCGTGCACTGCGGGGCCGACGCCCTTGCGGCGCGAGCCCGCGACGAGCTGGACGTCGCCGGTCTGCCGCCGCTCCAGCTGCGCACCGGCGATACGGAGTCACTCACCGCACAGGAGCGGACGGTGGCCGAGTGGGCGGCACGCGGCTGGTCGAACACGCGCATCGCCGAGGCGCTGGGCACGCAGGAAAGGGCCGTGGCCCAGCTGCTGTCGGGTGTCTACCGCAAGGTCGGCTCCGACCCCGCAGGTCTGCCGGGGATGATCGGACAGCAGTCGGGGACGCCGCTGACACCGCGCCTCTGATCCTTCATGGTTGCCGGGCGCACACGGGACGGCCGAAGTGTGGTGTCCCACCACATGTGCCACTGACCTGCGCGTTTCTACGGTGTGGCGAAACCGTAAACGCCCCTGTCCCCGCCCGGAAGTGGTGACCATGGCAGTCCCGGCCCCAGCGCCCACGCCCCCCGGCTCACTCCGCCGCATCGTCGCCGCGAGCCTCATCGGCACCACCATCGAGTGGTACGACTTCTTCCTCTACGGCTCGGCCGCCGCGCTCGTCTTCAACAAGCTCTTCTTCCCCGGCTCCGACCCGCTCGTCGGCACGCTGCTGTCCTTCCTCACGTACGCCGTGGGATTCGCCGCCCGGCCGATCGGCGCGCTGGTCTTCGGCCACTACGGCGACCGGCTCGGCCGCAAGAAGCTGCTCGTGCTGAGCCTGCTGCTGATGGGCGGCGCCACGTTCGCCATCGGCCTGCTGCCCACCCACGCCACCATCGGATCTGCCGCACCGCTGCTGCTCACGCTCCTGCGCCTGGTCCAGGGCTTCGCGCTCGGCGGTGAGTGGGGCGGCGCGGTGCTGCTCGTCTCGGAGCACGGGGACGCGAAGCGGCGCGGATTCTGGGCCTCGTGGCCGCAGACCGGTGCCCCGGCCGGACAGCTGCTCGCCACGGGCGTGCTGTCGGCGCTCACCGCTCTCCTGTCCGACAGCGCGTTCACGTCCTGGGGCTGGCGCGTGCCATTCCTGCTGTCCGGCGTCCTGGTGATGGTCGGCCTGTGGATCCGGCTCTCCGTAGACGAGTCGCCCGTCTTCAAGGAGGCCCTCGCCCGCGCCGAGGCCCGCAAGGCCGCGGATAAGGACCTGGTGGAGAAGGCGCCGCTGGTCGCCGTACTGCGGCACCACTGGCGCGATGTGCTGGTGGCCATGGGCGCGCGGATGGCGGAGAACATCAGCTACTACGTGATCACCGCGTTCGTCCTCGTCTACGCCACCAGCCAGGCGGGCCTGGACAAGCAGACCGCGCTGGGTGCCGTACTGATCGCGTCCGCCGTGCACTTCGCGGTGATCCCGGCCTGGGGCGCGCTCTCCGACCGGGTCGGGCGACGGCCCGTCTACCTGCTGGGCGCCGCGGGCGTCGGCCTCTGGGCCTTCCCCTTCTTCGCACTGATCGACACGGAGACCTTCGGGAACCTGCTGCTCGCGGTCACGGTCGGCCTCGTCTTCCACGGTGCGATGTACGCGCCCCAGGCGGCCTTCTTCTCGGAAATGTTCGCGACCCGGATGCGGTACTCGGGCGCCTCGATCGGCGCCCAGTTCTCGTCGGTGGCGGCCGGCGCCCCGGCTCCGCTGATCGCCACCGCGCTGCTCGCCGACTACGGCAGCGCGACCCCGATCGCCCTCTACGTGATCGCCGCCGCGCTGCTCACCCTGGTCGCGGTGGGAGCCGCCCGGGAGACCCGGGACCGCGACCTGGCCGCGATCGAACCGGAGCACACCGCCGCGGACGCCCCGGCCACTGCGCCCCCGGCCCGTACGGTCTGAGCCCTGAGCGGGGCGCGGCCGCCGGCTCAGCGCTTGCGCCGGCCCTGCCCCTCTCCCTGACTCTTGCTCTTGTTCTTGCCCTTCATGGAGTTCCGGGCTCCGGCGATGTTCTCCTTCGCCCGGCCCGCCGCCTGCTTGGCCTTGCCCTTGGCCTGCTCGGCCATGCCCTTGACACGCATCTGTTCGTCCCCGGAGACCTCGCCCGCCATCTCCTTGGCCCGGCCCTTCATCGAGTCCGCCGCACCGCTCATCTTGTCGGCGCTGCCGCGACGGCCGCCGCTCTGCTCTCCCATGGAGCTCATGGAACTGCCTTTCCTGTCCTGTCGGATGTGGACGGAATTCGTCCGCCGTCCACGCTGCCGCAGGGGGTGCGAGCACGCACGCCGGGCGGAGCCGTCAGCGGTCGACGGCGCCGCCCAGCCGGTGCAGCCGCAGCGCCAGCTGGACCTCCAGGGCCCGGGAGGGCGACTGCCAGTCGCAGCCCAGGAGCCGGCCGATGCGCTCCAGACGCTGGGCGACCGTGTTGACGTGTACGTGCAGCTCGTCCTTCGTACGGGCCGGGCTCATCCCGCAGGCGAAGTACGCCTCGAGGGTGCGGACCAGGTCGGTTCCCCGGCGCTCGTCGTAGTCGGTGACGGCGCCGATGGTGCGGTGCACGAAGGCACCGACGTCCCGGCTGTCGGCCAGCAGCAGCCCGAGGAAGCCGAAGTCCTCGGCGGCGGCGCCCTCTCCCGCCCGGCCCAGCAGACGCAGCGCCTCGAGACAGCGCCGGGACTCCGCGTACCCGGCGGCCACGGACCCGGGCCGCGCAGCAGGCTCGGGCACGGGCGCGGAGGCGCCCACCGTGACGGGGTGGTGCACGGCGGTGCCGAGCTGCCGGGCGGCGTGCCGCGCGGTCGCGGCCGCGGTGTCGCCTGAGCCGAGCGGCAGCAGGAGCACGGTGCCGCCGTCGCGCGCCGAGGCCAGGCCGTGCCGGGTGGCGGCCAGGTGGGATGCGGCGGACCACAGCCGCTGGCGGTCGGCGGTCTCCTGCTCTGCGGTCTCGCCCCCCGCCCTCGGCGGTGAGGGCACCCCCGGTGCAGCCAGGGGGCGTACCCCCGGCCGGGCGCCCGCCGCGGGCGACACCTCCACGCGCGCGGAGAGCACGACGTGCGGCGCGTCGAGGTCGGCCTGCAGCCGGGCCGCGCGCTCGCGGAGCAGCCCCGGGTCGCGGTCCGGCGCGTCGAGGAGGTCGTCGAGGAGCTCTCCGCGGACCCGCTGCTCGGCCTCGCCGGCGGAGCGCCGGGCGAGCAGCAGGAGGGAGGTGACCATGGCGGCCCGCTCGAAGGTGCGCTGGTCGACCGGGTCGAGGCCGGGGTGGCCGTGCAGGACGAGGGCGCCGAGGAGTTCGCCGCCCGCGGAGACGGCGGCCACCCAGTCGTCGCCGTGCCGTACGGCGTGGCCGTCGGCGCGCGACCGGTCGACGGCCGGAGCGGGCGCGGCTCCGGCCTCGGCGAACTCGACCGCGCCGCGCAGCACTTCGGCCACCGCGTCGGCGACATCGTCCACTCCCCCGCCGCGCAGCACCAGTTCGGTGAGCCGGTCGTGCACCTCGGAGGCGCGCTCGATGACACCGCTGCGGTCCCGGATGATCTCGTTGGCGGCCTCCAGCTCGGCGAGGGCTGACCGGGTCTCGGCGAGGAGGTTGGCGGTGTCGATCGCGACGGCGGCGTGCGCGGCGAAGGAGGCGAGCAGGGCGATCTGCTCGCGCTCGAAGACGCGGGCGCGGCGGTCGGCGGCGAAGAGCACGCCGATCACGCCGCTGCCGAGCACCAGCGGTACGCCGAGGATCGCGACGAGGCCCTCGTCCTGGACGCCCGCGTCGATGGTGCGGGTGTGCTGGAACCGCGCGTCGTCGAAGTAGCTGTCGGTGACGTACGGGCGGGCGGTCTGGGCGACGAGCCCGCCGAGCCCCTCCCCCATCCCGAGCCGCAGCTGCTGGAACCGTGCCGAGACCGACCCGTCCGTGACGCGCATGTACGTGTCGCCGGCCTTGGGGTCGTTGAGGGTCAGATACGCGACCTCGGTGCCCAGCAGCGAGCGGGCCCGCTGCACGATGGCGTGCAGCACGGCGTCGAGGTCGCGCAGCCCGGCCAGGTCGTGGGCGGTCTCGAAGAGGGCGGACAGCTCCGCCTCGCGGCGCCGCCGCCCCTCCAGCTCGGTGCGCACCCGCAGGGCGAGGAGCTTGCCGCGCTCCAGGCTCGCGAGTTCCTCCGCGGAGGCGCCTTCGGCGCGGGCGCGCAGGACGGGGCGCTCGTACTCCTCCGCCGGCGCGCCGCGGGAGAGAAGCTCCAGGTAGGGGGCTTCGGCGGTGGATGCGGCGGGCCGCGGTCGTGCTCGGGACATGGTCACAGGGATACCTGCCCGACCGGCGCCTGCGCCAGCCTCGGGCCGCGGTGCCCGTGCCTGAAGGGGCCCGCCGGCGCCCGCACGGGCGCCGGGGAGTACGGGTGCGCCGGGGCCCGCGCCGCCGTCCCCGCCGTCGGCCGCCGCACGACGTCGGGCCGCCCGCCGGACGGCTGGGGCGGCCCGACCCGGCTGCCGGGGCCCGGAGTGCCTTCGGCGGCGGGGCGGGCCGAGGGGCCGGGCGGGCCGGCCCTCCCGTCCTCCGCGCCGGAGGCGTTCAGTGCGCGGTCCATCCGCCGTCGAGCGGGAGCGAGGCTCCGGTGATGAACGAGGCCTGCGGAGAGCACAGGTAGGCCACGGCCTCGGCGACCTCCTCGGGCTCCACGAGCCGCTTCAGCGCCGACCCCGCCAGCAGCACCTCGGAGACGACGCGTTCGGCGGAGATGCCGTGGGCGGCGGCCTGGTCGGCGATCTGCAGCTCGACCAGCGGGGTGCGGACGTAGCCGGGGCTGACGCAGTTGGAGGTGACGCCGTGCTGGGCGCCCTCGAGCGCCGCGACCTTGGAGAGCCCCTCGAGACCGTGCTTGGCGGCGACGTACGCGGACTTGTACGCGGATGCGCGCAGGCCGTGCACGGACGAGATGTTGACGATCCTGCCCCACCCCTGGCCGTACATGTGCGGAAGGGCACCGCGTACGAGCCGGAACGGCGCCTCCAGCATCACCGTGAGGACCGTCGAGAACACCTCGGGCGGGAACTCCTCGATGGGGCGGACGAGTTGCAGACCGGCGTTGTTGACCAGGACATCGGAGCCCGCGGCGGCCTGTTCCGCGGCGTCGAGGTCGGTGAGGTCCAGGGTGTGCGGCTCGAGGGCACCGGCCAGCCCGGCGGCGCGTTCGGCGAGGGTGTCGAGCCCCGCGGCGTCCCGGTCCACGGCCCGCACCTTGGCTCCCGCGGCGGCGAGCCGGAGCGCGCAGGCGCTGCCGATGCCGCTGGCCGCACCGGTGACGAGCGCGGTGCGGCCGCCGAGGTCGAGGGCGACGGTGTGGGGGGCAGGACCGGCGGCGGGGGCGGGACCTGATGGGGAGGGGACGGTCATGACCGGCACACTAAGGAGCGGGTGCCGCGCGACCGATGTGGCAGCGCCACACAGTTCAGAGAGTGACGATGGGCTCGAACCACGCCGGTCCCTCGCCCAGCGCCTGCTTGATCCGCATGAGGACGAAGTCCTCCAGATCGGGCAGCCTGTCCAGCGGGAACCACGCCACGTCCAGGGACTCCTCGTCGTTGACCCGCGCCTCGCCGCCGACCGCCCGGCAGCGCAGCGTGATGTCCATGAACTGGCACAGGTCGCCGTTGGGGTACTCGATGGGGTCGAGCGCCTGGACGAGGACGACCCGCTCCGGCACGCAGCGCACCGCCGTCTCCTCGTACACCTCGCGCACAGCCGTCTGGGCGGGCTGCTCGCCGGGGTCGCAGATGCCTCCGATGATCGACCACCTGCCGGTGTCGGCCCGCCGCCCGAGCAGCACCCGGCCGTCGTCGTCGAAGACGATGGCGCTGACGCCGGGGAGCCAGAGGAGCTGGTGCCCGGCGCTCGCGCGCAGCTCGCGGATGAAGTCGGGGGTCGCCATGCATCGAGCGTATCGGCAAGGCGAATCCCGCCCCTGACGTCCCGCCGGGCCCCCTTGCGCCGCATCGTTTCCGCACAACGGCTCAACACGCTGCGGCCCCAGCCGTTACGGTGTGGCCAACCATGTGCCCACCGGCGGCATCCCCGCTGCCGCGAGCGGAGCCCGTCTGAGCTGGGGTTCGACGGGATGGCGCCGTCTGCCGCAGGACCGGCGGTACGGGAACGCGGCGGCGCCGCAGACGTGACCGGCGTCGTCGTCATCGGCTGTTGCGCCGGCTGGGCGCTCATCACCGCCCGGCGCGAGTCGCGCCCCGAAGGGATGCTCCTCGCACTGCTCGCGGTCGCTGCGGGATACGCCTGCGGACGGATCGGCGGAGCGGTGCTGCCGTTGGCCGCACCCCCTCTCGCCGCCCTCGCCGGGGCGGCACTCGCGGTCACTCCGCCATACGGCCCGCTGGGCGCGGCCGCGGATCCCGTCCCGGGCCATACGGGCGCGAGCGCCGCGCAATTCGCCCTCGGCGCCGGCGAGGGCAGCTGCGCGGCCTGGGGCCATGCGCGGCAGGGCAGGGGTCAGGCCTGGGCTGCGGGGCGGGCGGCAGCCATCCGGCGCAGCCGGTCCCGGATGACGCGCACCGCGACCTCGGCGTCGTCCACGGTCACCGTAAAGACGCGGCCGTCCCCGAGCCGTACGACAAGACCCTCGCCGCGGCGTACGACGACGGCCGTGCCCTTCTCCGGGCGCCAGCGGTAACCCCAGCCGCCCCATTCATGAGGGGTGACGCGGGGCGCGAAGTAGGCGCCGGCGACGTTCTCCAGCGGGATACGGCGGCGCGGCAGGCCGACGTGGCCGCAGCGCACTTCGACGGCCTCCTTGTCGACCCGTACGTGGACGTGGACGAAGGCGAGCGTGCCGAAGAGGATCAGCAGCCCGGCGGCGACGCAGCCGATCACGGACATGAGGAGCGGGGCGATGCCGGAGGTCCACGGAGAGTCCACGGCGAGCTCGATGCCGAGGGCCATGCAGGCCGCGCCGAGTGCGGCGAGCGGCCACTGCGCGCGGTTGACAGCGCGCCCGGTCCAGACCTCGGGGACGCGTTCTGCCGCTCCCGAGTGGTCCTGGGGGTCGTCCCTCATGGGAGTGAGCGTACCCGTGATCGGCAGCCGCAGCAGGGGGTTGCGGGCGGCGACTGTATGTGCATCGCACTATGGGGGGAAGCACGTGGGCGCAGCCGCCCGGTACCCCGCTGGGCGCCTGATCTACCTGTTCGCGGGGCTTCCGGCCGTCAGCGCGCGCCCCTCGGCGTATGCCAGGGCGGCGACAGGGAGGGCGGCCTCCTGGCCGCCCAGGATCACGGTCAGCCGGTCGGCCGGATCGGCCGCGGGCGCAGGCTGCGCGCCGATCCGGCGCAGCGCCTGGGCCGCCACGGCCCCGGCGGAACCGTGCAGCGCGATCGGCGGCAGCTGCGGCGGCTGTACGGCGGCCCGGATCCGCTCGGCGACGAGTTCGTAATGGGTGCAGCCCAGGACGAGGGCCCTTACGTCACGGGGCGTGAGGGCGGCCGCGGCGGCGATGGCGTCGTCGATCGCCTGCTCGTCGGCGCGCTGCACGGCGTCGGCGAGCCCGGGGCACGGCACCTCCGTGGTCACGACCCCGTCGGCGAAGTCCTTGATCAGACCGCGCTGGTACGGGCTGCCGGTGGTGGCGGGAGTGGCCCAGATGGCCACAGGACCACCCGTCGCGGCGGCGGGCTTGATCGCCGGAACCGTTCCGATCACGGGCAGCGCCGGCTCCAGCTCGGTGCGGAGCGCGGGGAGGGCGTGCACGGATGCGGTGTTGCACGCGACGATCAGCGCGTCGGGCCGGTGCGCCGCGGCCGCCTTGGCACAGGCGAGCGCGTGCGCGGTGACGTCGTCCGGGGTCCGCGGACCCCACGGCATGCTGTCGGGGTCCGAGCTGAGCACGAGAGCGGCATCCGGCCGCAGCCGACGGACCGCGGCCGCGGCCGCCAGAAGCCCGATACCGGAGTCCATGAGCGCGATCTTCACCCGCCAAACCTTATGCGATAGGGCCCCTGAGCCCTTCCGGCCGGGGTCCACAGAACGCCTGCCCTGCGGCCAGGCAGCCGCCGGTCGCGCGCCGAATCAGGGGCGCGGGGCCGCGGCCGCGCGGGGCCAGCCACATCCTCGGCAGCGCCCTCCGGCGAGCACACGCCCTGCGCGCAGGTACGGGCGCCATCGCCTCCGGCCGCGGCAGCGGCCGACTGACTGCGCGCATCCGGCCTGACCGGACTCCCCGGCATCGCCCGGCCCGGCGGCCGCGCCCAGCCCCCGCCCCCGCCCAGGAGCGGTGCGTCCGGCCAACCCAGCCGACCCCGCCAACCCGGCCGACCCCGCCAACCCGGCCGCCCCGGCAGCCGGGCAGGCAGTCGGCAGCCGGGCGGAAACGTACGCGCCTCGCCGTTCCCGAAGGCACCGTCCGGCAGACTGCCGTGGGTGAGCGTGCTGACGTGGATCGCTGCCGGATCGTTCGCCGCGTGGGTGTGGTTGCTGCTCGGGCAAGGGGGGTTCTGGCGGACCGGGGTACGGCTGCCGGAGCGGGCTCCGGCCGGCGGGGAGGACGGTGACTGGCCCGCCGTGGCCGTGGTCGTGCCCGCGCGGGACGAGGCCGAGGTGCTGCCCGTGAGCCTCGGGTCCCTGCTCGCGCAGGACTATCCGGGCCACGCCGAGATCTTCCTCGTCGACGACGGCAGTACCGACGGCACCGGCCGCATCGCGCGCGAACTCGCCGCACGGACCCACGGCCTGGCGCTGACCGTCTCCTCCCCCGGCGAGCCGGAGCCCGGCTGGACCGGCAAGCTGTGGGCGGTGCGGCACGGCATCGCGCTCGCCCGCGCCCGTCGTACGCCCGGCCCCGAGTATCTGCTCCTCACCGACGCCGACATCGCCCACGCCCCCGACAGCCTGCGGGAGTTGGTGGGCGCGGCCCGCACGGCAGGGCTCGACCTCGTGTCGCAGATGGCGCGGCTGCGCGTGGCGACGGCCTGGGAGCGGCTGATCGTCCCCGCGTTCGTGTACTTCTTCGGGCAGCTGTATCCGTTCCGGTGGGTGAACCGAGCGGATGCGCGGACGGCGGCCGCGGCAGGCGGCTGCGTGCTGCTGCGCGACTCCGCCGCCGTGCGGGCGGGCGTCCCCGAGAGCATCCGGTACGCCGTGATCGACGACGTGGCGCTCGCGCGCGCGGTGAAGCGCAGCGGCGGCCGGATCTGGCTGGGGCTCGCGGACCGGGTGGACAGCGTGCGCCCGTACCCGCGCCTGGGCGAGCTGTGGCGGATGGTGTCCCGCAGCGCGTACGCGCAGCTGCGGCACAACCCCCTGCTGCTGGTGGCGACCGTCGCGGGGCTCGCGGTGGTCTATCTCGCGCCCCCGGTGGCGCTGTTGGGCGGTGCACTGTACGGGAGCCCCGGCGCGGCGCTGCCGGGCGCCGCGGCGTGGGCACTGATGACCGGGACCTACGTGCCGATGCTGCGCTACTACGCCCAGCCGCTGTGGCTCGCCCCGCTGCTGCCGTTCACGGCCGCCCTCTACCTCCTGATGACCGTCGACTCGGCCGTGCAGCACTACCGGGGCCGGGGCGCCGCCTGGAAGGGGCGGACGTATCCGCGGCCGGAGCAGGCACGTACGGCACGCTCCGGCCGGGCCGGCGCCGCCGAGGAGGGCGCCGGGCCGTAAGGCTCACTCCAGGGTCGCCCCGGGCCGCCCGGTCACTTCCGGCCCGGCGTCCAGTTCATCCCCCAGCCATAGGCGTAGTCGACCGTGCGCTGCGGGCTGACTCCGCGCTCGGGGATCAGGTAGCGGGCCTCGCGCTGGACGACGAGTTCGCCGCCCCCCGTGTTGGTGATGAGCGCGAGCGCGCAGACCGTGGACGGGACGGTGCACTCGTCGAGCGAGAAGTCGACCGGCGCGCCGTGCTGCGGGTGCAAGGTGACGGTGGCGTGCAGGTCGGCGAAGCTGCGCGCGCCCTCGTAGATCGTGACGAAGATCAGGATCCGCCGGAAGTACTGCTTGTAGTCGAGGTTGATCGTGAGGTTCTCGCCGGACGACACCGCTCCGGTCCTGTCGTCGCCGTCGAGGTGGATGAACGGCGGCTGGTGGAGGGAGCCGTAGGCGTTGCCGAGGGCCTGGACGACGCCCTTGCTGCCGTCGCTGAGCTCGTACAGCGCGCACAGGTCGAGGTCGAGGTCGGAGTGCATGGCCATGGCCCGGCCGAGTTTGCTCCCCCAGCCTGTGAACTGCTTGTGCACCTGCCAGTTGAGGTTGACCCGCATCGCCCCGGACGTACCGCCCTGCTTGGTCAGCGAGACGGACGGGGCCTGCTTGGTGAGCGTGACCTTCGTGAGGCGCACCGGCGCCGGGCCCGCTCCGGGGGGCGCGGGAGCGGCGGCGGGGGGCATGGGAGCGGCGGAGGGCGCGGGCGGCTGCACGGGCGCCGGGGGTGGGGCGGTGACGGGATTCGGCGCAGGGGCGGGCGCAGGGGGCGCAGGGGCGGGAGCCGGAGCTTGGACCGGAGCGGGCGGGGCAGCCGGAGCGGCGGTCTGCGGCTCGTCGACCGTGATCCCGAAGTCCGTGGCCAGCCCGGCGAGTCCGGTGCCGTAGCCCTGCCCGACGGCCCGGAACTTCCACGCCCCCTGCCTGCGGTAGAGCTCGCCGAGCACGAAGGCCGTCTCGACCGTCGCGTCGTCGCTGTCGAAGCGGGCGAGCTCCGCACCGGCCGCCGCGTCCAGCACCCGGACGTACAGACCCGGCACCTGCCCGAAGCTGCCGCCGTCCGCGGACGCGGCCAGGACGACGGTCTCGATGGCGGGCTCGACCTTGGCGAGGTCCACGGACAGGGTGTCCGTCACGGCGTCGCCTGCCGTGCTCTTGCCCTCGTGCCGTACGGCTCCCGAGGAGTGCGCGGGCTGGTTGTAGAAGACGAAGTCCGCGTCGGAACGCACCTTTCCGGATCCCTGGAGGAGCAGCGCCGAAGCGTCGGCGTCCGGCACGCCGGCGCCGCTGCGCCAGCCCAGCTCGACCCGTACCGCGGGCGCCGGAATCGGAACGTTCGTGCCCTTGCGCATCGCCATGCTCTCCCCCTCTTGAATCCGCCGGAATTACGGCCCCTGGTCCGCCGGAACCCGGTTCTGTGATGTCCCGGGACAAACCTAAGGCCCGCCGCGCCGAGTGCGGTACCGGAAGTGCCGAGGACAGCCCGCGGAGCGCCCCTGCCCGCCAACCTCGGGTAACCCGCCGGGAACTCGGCCTTTACATGGTTTCAACCCGGCAAGAAGTCCCCTTTCCCCAGGTTCGCTCACATTGGGGGCCCAGAGTCACTCCGAACACGAGAAACAACCCTCTTATCGGTCTCCCCAACCAGCACATCGTGGGCTTAACTTATGAGGCATGACCTCCCCCCGCTCCACCTATGGCGGCGGCTACTACTCAGCGCCTTCCTTCCCGGACACGCCGATCTACGACAGCCTCGTCGCAGAGCGCGGCACGCCGCAGATCGCGCCCATCCGGGTTCCCTCTGCGTACGAGTCCGGCAGCTACCTGCCGGCACTCCCCCCGGCACTGCCCGCGCTCCCCTCGGGCGGCCCGTCCCAGCACCCCCAGCACACGCCCTCGTACGGCTATCCGCAGCCCGCACCGCTGCAGCACGCCCCTGCGCCGTACATCCCGCAGCAGGCCACCGGCCCGCGCGGGTACCCGGGGCCGCAGCAGCACCCGACGCCGCCCGGCGGCACCGGCTACGACCAGATGCGCCCCGCCGCGCCCCGGCCGGCGGCCCCGCGTCCGGCACAGGCCCCGCGTCCGGCACAGGCTCCGCGCCCGGCCCAGGCCCCGCGGCCCGCACCGTCTCCGTACGAGGATCCGTACGGGCGTCCGTACCCGGCCCGGGGTTACTGACACCGGCCGCTGACCGGCCCACTGACGGGGCGCAGCCGGGCCGCGAACCGCGCCCACGGCCGCCCGCGGTCCGGTCGTCGCGGCCGCCGGGCTGTCCAAGGGGCCGTCCGCCGGGGCGGGTGTCCGACCCGGCTGGCAGACTGACCGCATGCGGAATCCTGTGCTCAGCGCGGTCCATGTCTATCCGGTCAAGTCGGTGGCGGGGTGCGCCCCGAGCGAGGCGGCAGTGGAGCCGTGGGGGCTCGCAGGGGACCGCAGGTGGATGTTGGTCGGACCGGACGGCCGGTTTCTGACCCAACGGGAGCACCCGCGGCTGGCGTTGGCGGCCGCCCGGCCGCTGCCCGACGGCGGCGTCCGGGTCACCGCACCGGGAGGTGAGCAGCTCACCGTCGAGGTTCCCGAGCGCATCGGCACGACCGCCGTGGAGGTCTGGCGGGACAAGGTCGATGCGGTGCCGGCGGGGGCGCCGGCGGCCGAGTGGTTCAGCGGCTGGCTCGGCACCGAGGTGCGGCTGGTGCATCTCGACGAGCCCGCGCGCAGGCGGCCGGTTCACCCGGCGTACGCCCGCTCCGGCGAGACCGTGACGTTCGCCGACGGCTTTCCCCTCCTGGTCACCACCACGGCCTCTCTCGACGCCCTCAACTCCCTGATAGCGCAGGGCGACCACGCGGACGAGGGCCCGCTCCCGATGAACCGGTTCCGGCCGAACGTCGTCGTGGACGGCACGGCTCCATGGGCCGAGGACGACTGGTCCCGGATCCGGATCGGCGAGGTCTCCTTCCGCGTCGTCAAGCCGTGCAGCCGCTGCGTGATCACCACGACCGACCAGCGGACCGCCGAACGCGGCAAGGAGCCCCTGCGCACGCTGGCCCGCCACCGGCGCTTCGGCGACCGGCTCGTCTTCGGCCAGAATCTGATCCCGGAGGGGACCGGGACGATCCGCACCGGCGATCCCGTGGAGATCGAGAACTAGCCGGTGTTCGCGTGAAGTGGAGCATCACTCATGGGTGGTGACGTTGCTCTCTCTTCGTGCGTTTCGGGCATGTACCGCGCTCCATGAGGTACTTACGGAGTCGGAAGGGGGTGTTCGGCCATGCGAGCGATGACCGGGCTCTGGCGGTGGCGGCGCAATCCGCTGCGCCGGCGGACCGATCTCGTCGAGTCCTGGGTGGCGCTGCTCGCCGCCCTGTTCATCGCCGCCGGAGCCCCGGCCGCCGGGGTCACGGTGGGCTCCCTGGCCCAGGACGCGCTGGCGCAGTCCGTGCGCAAGCAGCATGAGCAGCGGCATCCCGTCTCGGCAACGGTCGTCCGGCTGATGCAGCAGCCGCCCGTCGACCCCGACCCGGAGACCTCCTCCGCCCGTGACTCCGGCCGGCGCGTCGTCGCCAACTGGACGGCCCCCGACGGCACCGTGAACACCGGCCCTGCCGACGCCCCGCGTACAGCTGCCCCCGGCGACCGCTTCCGCGTCTGGACCGACGACCACGGACGGCTCGTACCCCGCCCCATGGACCGCACCACGGCGACCTCGCACGCCATGCTCGCGGGCGCCGGTGCCGGCGCCGCGGCGGCAGGTCTCGTGGAGGCCGCGCGGCGGCTGGCCGTATGGCGCATGTTGCACCGGCGTTACGAGGACTGGGACCGGGCCTGGGAACGGGCCGGTCAGGACTGGGGCAGGACGGGCGCAGGCAGCTGAGCTGTCAACTCGCCTCCTCCGCGCGCGCTACGGTGGTGCGCCAGCACAACCGGTACGAGCCGTACGCGGCGAAGGCACGCACGAGGTGGGGGCACAGCAGCAGCATGGCACCACAGGGCACGGTCCAGGTGACGCACACCGGCACGTCGCGGTGGCGGCGCCGCACAGGCGAGTACGCCTCCCTCGCCGCGGCCCTGGAGGCCGCGGGAGACGGTGATGTGCTCTCCATCGCCCCCGGCACGTACCGCGAGAACCTGGTGATCCAGCGGGCCGTGACCCTGCGCGGTACCGACGGCTCCCGCGGCTCGGTGCGCATCGCCCCCTCCGACGGCGTGGCCCTGACGGTGCGTGCCTCGGCCACCGTCCAGCAGCTGCACATCGAGGGCCAGGACTCCGCCGCCCCTGCACTGCTCGTCGAGGACGGGACACCGGAGTTGACGGATCTGCGGGTGGCCACCCGTTCGGCCGCGGGCATCGAGGTGCGCGGTGGCGCCCGCCCCGTCGTCCGGCGCTGCACCGTGGACAACCCGGCCGGGGTCGGCATCGCCACCCTCGACGGCTCGGGCGGGCTCTTCGAGGAGTGCGAGGTGGTCAGCGCGGGCCAGTCCGGCGTGGCCGTGCGCGGCGGCGCGCACCCGCGCCTGGAGCGCTGCCGGATCCACCACGCCTCCGGTGCCGGCCTCTCGCTGACGGGCGAGGGCAGCTCAGTGGAGGCGGTCGGCTGCGAGGTGTACGAGATCAAGGGCGCGGGCGTGCAGATCGCCTCGCGGGCCACCGGCCACCTCACCGACTGCACCGTGCACCGGACGTCGGCGGACGGCGTCACGCTCGACACCGACGCCGTTCTCACGCTCGCCGACTGCCGGCTCCACGACATCCCGGAGAACGCGGTCGACCTGCGCTCCCGCTCGGTGCTCGCCCTCACCCGCAGCACGGTGCGCCGCTTCGGGCGCAACGGCCTTTCCGTCTGGGACCCGGGCACCCGCGTGGACGCCAACCAGTGCGAGATACATGACAGTACGGGCGACTACCCGGCGGTGTGGGTGAGCGACGGTGCGGTCGCGGTCCTCGAATCGTGCCGGGTGCACGACGTACCCGACGCGTTGTTCGTCCTCGATCGGGGCTCCCGCGCCGATGTCGTCGACAGCGACATCTCGGGGGTCCGCAACACCGCGGTGTCGGTGAGCGACGGGGCGAGCGCGCAGCTGGACGACTGCCGGATCCGGGAGGCCACGACCGGGGCGTGGTTCCGCGACCACGGCAGCGGCGGCACCCTCGCGGGCTGCACCATCGACGGGGCGGCGACGGGCGTCATCGTCACCAAGGGCGCCGACCCGACGGTGGAGCGGTGCACGGTCACCTCCCCTTCGGAGGCGGGCTTCTACGTGTCGGCGGAGGGCCGGGGGACCTTCAACAGCTGCCGGGTGACGGGCAGCGGCGGATACGGCTTCCACATCATCGACGGCTGCCGTACGACCCTGACCCGCTGCCGTACCGAGCGGTGCGCGCGCGGCGGCTACGAGTTCGCCGATGGTGGGGGTACTCCCCCCGCCCATGCCGAAGGGTCTGGGGGAGGGCCGGTCTGCGAGGACTGCACCAGCGACGAGAGCGCCGAGCACCGCAGGTCCCCTTCGGCGCCCGCCACGGTGCCCGCGCTGCAGACCGAGGCCCGTACGGCCGGACTGCTCTCCACGGTGCCCCAGCAGGCAACGGCCCCCGCGGAGCCAGCCGCACCGGCGGGAACGGCGGCCGCCGCCCCGGTCCGCCCCTCCGGCGAGGTCCTGGGCGAACTCGACGGGCTGGTCGGCCTGGAGAGCGTCAAGCGGGAGGTCCGCGCGCTCACCGACATGATCGAGGTCGGCCGGCGGCGGCAGAAGGCGGGCCTCAAGGCGGCGTCCGTCAAGCGCCACCTGGTCTTCACCGGCTCCCCCGGCACCGGCAAGACCACGGTCGCGCGGCTCTACGGCGAGATCCTCGCCTCGCTCGGCGTTCTGGAACGCGGCCATCTCGTCGAGGTCTCCCGGGTCGACCTGGTCGGCGAGCACATCGGGTCCACGGCGATCCGCACGCAGGAGGCGTTCGACCGGGCGCGCGGCGGCGTGCTGTTCATCGACGAGGCGTACGCCCTCTCCCCCGAGGACTCCGGGCGGGACTTCGGCCGCGAGGCGATCGACACCCTGGTGAAGCTGATGGAGGACCACCGCGACGCGGTCGTGGTGATCGTCGCGGGCTACACCGCGGAGATGGAGCGCTTCCTGTCCGTCAACCCCGGTGTGGCCTCGCGCTTCTCGCGCACGATCAGGTTCGGCGACTACACACCCGAGGAGCTGCTGCGCATCGTGGAGCAGCAGGCCGAGGAGCACGAGTACCGGATCGGGGAAGGCGCGGCGGAAGCGCTGCTCAAGTACTTCACGGTGATTCCGAAGGGCCCGGCGTTCGGCAACGGCAGGACCGCCCGCCAGACCTTCGAGGCGATGGTGGAACGGCACGCGGGACGGGTCGCCCAGGTCGCGGACCCGAGCACGGACGACCTGACCCTCCTCTACCCGGAGGACCTCCCCGAGCTGTCCTGACCCGCTTCCGGGGCCTCAGGACGGGGCGCCGCGGCGGTTGCGGCGGCGCGCTGGTGCGGCACGTCCGGGAGCCGGGCGAGGAGCCCTGCGCGCTCCTCGGCGAAGGCCGGGTCCGCCGGGTAGTCGCCGTGGCCCAGGATCGGTGCGGGGAGCGGGTGTTCGGCCGTGCGGCCGTACGCCAGGGGGTCGCGCAGCGGCCCGCGGTCCACCTGCCGGTCCGTGCCGTCGAGCGGCAGCACGGGTCCGCCGATCGGGTCCGTACCGCGCCACAGGTTGCGCCAGCAGTGCAGCTCGCGGTGGAGGGCGCGCATCGGCCGCGGACCGAAGTAGGCGGGGAACCAGCGCCCGTAGAGCCGCTCCAGGGGTGAGCCGTACGTCAGCAGGGCCACCCGGCGCCGGGTGCGCCAGTCGAGCTGCCAGACCGCGGCGGCCGCGAGGACGCTGCCCTGGGAGTGGCCGGAGATCACCAGCCGGCCGCCTGTGTTCTCCGTCCAGGTGGCCATCCGCCAGGTCAGGTCGGGGACGGCGCGCTCGGCGTAACAGGGGGGCGCGAAGGGGTGCGCCGCGCGCGGCCAGAAGGTGCCGACGTCCCACAGGATGCCGATGGTGCGGCGGGCGGCGGGGTCGCGGTAGGCGCGCCTGCCCATAGTGATCAGCAGTATGAACCCCACGCCGACCAGCCAGGATCCGAGCGCCTGGGCAGTCTGGGCGCTCGCGGCGACCAGGCCCGTGGTGCCCTCCGCCGCCTCTCCCGGCACCTCCCCCGTGGCCCAGGATCCGAGGACCGCCCCGCCGCCGAGCAGGAGCGTGACGGCGGCGGTGGTGCCGACGAACCAGGGGGCGCGGTCGGTGAGTTCGGCCGCGGCGAGGGTGCGGGCGATGGCGCGGGTGCGCGAGGTGTCCTCCGGCTCGCCCGGGTGGCTCGCCCGCACCTCGACGGCCATCCGGCGGGAGACCCGCCAGGTCTTCCCCGCGAAGTAGCCCGCCAGGGCGGCGAGGACGAGCAGCGGCACCGGAATGACGGCGGCCTGCCAGGAGAGCACGACCGGCGGGCCGACGATCGGCCCGTCGCCCATGCCGGGCGTACCGGGGCCGTCCAGCCAGTCCGCGACCCGCTGGGCCACTCCGCCGGACATCAGACCGCCGAGCGCGCAGGCGAGCATCGCGACCGCGGCTCCGCCGAGGCCGTGCAGCGCGGCGCGGTCGTCCGCAGCGGAGCGCCGCAGCCACCAGGCGGTGGCGGCGATCGCGACGACCAGGGTGCCCTGGACGAGGGCGATCACACGGAAGGTCTCGTCGCCCGGCAGCACCCCGTTCGAGGCCCAGCCGGGGCGCGACCAGGCGGCGTGCAGCACGGCGACGCCGAGCACGCCGAGGGCCGTACCGGGCAGGGCGCGTACGACGGCCCGGTCGATCCGGTCGTCCGGCTCGGTCTCGCTGCGCCCCCTGCTGCACACCACCCACACCACGAAGGCCCCGGAGGCCACCAGCGTGACCTCGAGCCCCCAGCCGACCGCGTCCAGCCAGGCGCTGCCGCCGGGCTTGCGGTCGAAGCGGGTGGCGGCAGCGGCGAGGGCGGCGGCGACGGTCAGGAATCCCGCCGCGGTGTGGGCGGCGCGCAGCCGGGCCACGAGCCTGCGGCCGTACCAGAAGCCGGGCAGGCACAGGGCGGGGCGGGCCCCGGCCTCGGGGTCCTCCTCGCCGACCGGGCGGCGCAGCGGCGGCTGCGACTCGTACGCGCTCCAGGTGCGGTGCGAGAGCCACCACAGCAGGCCGGTGAGGGCGGCGGGCACGACCGCGGCGAGGGCCAGCCTGCGGCCGGGCTCGCTCCACCAGCCTCCCCTGGCCTCCACCATGGGGGATCCCGGCTCCGGGGAGAGGAACCCGAGCCAGGACCTGCCGCGGGCGCAGGGCGCAGAGCCGGCGCACTGCCAGGCGATCAGGTCGAGCGCGACCTCGCAGGCGGCGGCGACCAGCAGCACGGTGAGGCTGAGGGAGACCAGCCGCACCAGCACGCCGTACGTCCGTACGGCGGTGCCGCGGCCGGATGCGGCGGGCCGCATCCAGTGGGCGAGGTTGGCGACCATGAAGGGCAGCAGGACCAGCCACAGGGCGCGGGCGCCGTTGCCCGAGGTCAGGTTGCACCAGGAGTACGCCTCGGGGACGGGCCGGTCGAGGTAGTCCGCGGGCCGGGATTCGGCGTCGGCGTCCTCGCGGCGCCGGTGGATGCCCGCCGTCTCGTCCCCGCCGACGCGGACGGTGCCGGGGTCGTCGAGCATCTCCTGCGGCGTGGTGCCGCCGACCCCGTGCACCAGGAGTTCGAGGGCCAGTGGCGGCCCGTCGTCCCGGGGTGCCGTGGCCTCCCCCGTCGTCGCATCCGTGCCCGGCTGCATGGCCGGCGCCATCGCATCCCCCGATCCCCCGATCCGTACATGTCCCGCCCAAGGATCCTGCCAGCGCGGCCGGATGCGCGCCAGGCCGGTTGTCACCCGTGCGTGGGAGGATGAACGCGGACGGCCGAGGTGATCAGTCGGCGGAAGGGACGGGCCGGGGTGAACGACAACCAGAATCTCCTCGCGGAGCAGCGGCGGGCCCTGATCCTCGACGAGGTCAGGCGCCGGGGCGGGGTGCGGGTCAACGAGCTGACCCGCAAGCTCAGGGTGTCGGACATGACGGTTCGTCGGGATCTGGACGCGCTGGCACGGCAGGGCCTGATCGAGAAGGTGCACGGCGGGGCGGTGCCGGTCGCCGAGGCGAGCACCCACGAGCCGGGTTTCGAGGCGAAGTCCAGCCTGGAGCTGACGGCGAAGGAGGACATCGCGCGGGCCGCGGCGCCGATGGTGGCGCCGGGCAGCGCGATCGCGCTGTCGGGCGGCACGACGACGTTCGCGCTGGCGCACCATCTGATCGATGTGCCGGATCTGACGGTGGTGACGAACTCGGTGCGGGTGGCGGATGTCTTTCACGCGGCGCAGCGGGCGGCCGCGCGCGGCGGCAAGGTGCACGGGCCCGGGTCGGCCACGGTGGTGCTGACGGGCGGGGTGCGTACGCCGTCGGACTCGCTGGTCGGGCCGGTCGCGGACCAGGCGATCCGCTCGCTCCACTTCGACGTGCTGTTCCTGGGCGTGCACGGCATATCGGTGGAGGCCGGGCTCTCGACGCCGAATCTGGCGGAGGCGGAGACGAACCGGCAGTTCGTGCGGTCGGCGCGGCGAGTCGTGGTGGTCGCCGACCACACCAAGTGGGGGACGGTGGGGCTCAGTTCGTTCGCCTCGCTGGACCAGGTGGACGCGCTCGTGACCGACGGCGGGCTGCCGGGCGAGGCCCGGGAGGAGATCAAGGAGCACCTCGCGCAGCTGGTGGTCGCGGGGGAGGCGGAAGTCGAAGCGGCCGCAGACATCTGACGGTGCGTTAGCTAGGGTGTTTCGACGCCGGCCGACTCCCCCGGAGGTGTGAGCTTGTGGCGCACCCGCTTCGCCCCGTCACGCTCGACTTCGTCGCGTCCGCCCCGCTGCGGCTGGTGTTCACCACGGATGCGGCCGCCCCGCCGGAGGCCGTCTTCCGGGGGCTGTCCGACGTTCCGGGCTGGCCCGAGTGGTACGGCGCGGTGACCTACGCCCGGCCGACCGAGGACGGCAGGGGCCGCGAGATCCGCCTCAGGGGCGGCACTCGCTTCCTCGAGACGATCGTGGCGGCCGACCCGGGGGAGCGCTATGCCTACCGGATCGACCGGACCAACGCCCCTGGTCTGCGGGCCCTGTTGGAGGAGTGGCGGCTGACGCCCTCCCGCACCGGCACCCGGGTGCAGTACACCTTCGCCGTGGACGGGACGGCCCTGCTGCGCGCCGCGGTCCGGCTCGCCCGACCCGGCATCGGACACGCCTTCCGCGGCGCGGTCCGCTCCCTGGACCGACGACTCGCCGCGTCCCCGCCCGGCCCTGGCCCGGCCCGGTAGTCCGGCCCGGTCATGAGGCTCAATCCGGCCACGTGCCGGTCGTCAGGAAGGCATCGATCGCCGCGGCGTGCGGCGTGATGTCCAGGCCCTGCTCTTCGAGCCAGGCGTCGGAGTAGTACTTGTCGAGGTAGCGGTCGCCGGGGTCGCAGATCAGGGTCACGACGCTGCCCGTGCGCCCCGCGGCCACCATCTCCGCGACGATCTTGAGCGCGCTCCACAGCCCGGTACCGGTGGAGCCGCCCGCCCTGCGGCCGATGGCCCGCTCCAGGGCCCGTACGGCCGCGACGCTGGCCGCGTCCGGAACCTTCATCATCCGGTCGATCGCACCGGGCACGAAGCTCGGCTCCATGCGCGGGCGCCCGATGCCCTCTATGCGCGATCCGCAGTCGCTGGAGACGTCCGGGTTCCCGGTCGTCCAGCCCTCGAAGAAACAGGAGTTCTCCGGGTCCGGCACGCAGACGAGGGTGTCGTACTGCATGTAGTGCACATAGCGCGCGATGGTCGCGGAGGTGCCGCCGGTGCCCGCCGTGGCGACGATCCACGCGGGCTCCGGATAGCGCTCCGAGCGCAGCTGCTGGTAGATCGACTCGGCGATGTTGTTGTTGCCCCGCCAGTCCGTTGCCCGCTCGGCGTACGTGAACTGGTCCATGTAGTGGCCCCCGGTCTCGGCGGCCAGCTGAGCCGAGACCTCGTACACCGTCCGCGGGTCGTCCACCAGATGACACCGGCCACCGTGGAACTCGATCAGGCGGGTCTTCTCGCGGCTGGTCGTGCGTGGCATCACCGCGATGAAGGGCACCCCGATGAGCTTCGCGAAGTACGCCTCGGAGACCGCGGTCGAGCCACTGGAGGCTTCGATGACCGGCCTGCCGGGCCGGATCCAGCCGTTGCACAGCCCGTAGAGGAAGAGCGAGCGGGCCAGCCGGTGCTTGAGGCTGCCGGTCGGGTGGGTGGACTCGTCCTTGAGGTACAGGTCGATGCCCCACTCCTCGGGCAGCGGGAAGAGCAGCAGGTGGGTGTCGGCGGAGCGGTTGGCGTCGGCCTGGACCTTGCGGACGGCTTCCTTCAGCCACGCGCGGTACTCGGGATCGGTGCGATCCACGTCGATGGTCGCGGCCGCGCCGCCGGCCTGCTGCCGCTCGATGGTGCTCACCGGCGCCGCTCCTTAGGTGTCCTGATCCGGACCTGGGTCCGGTCCTGCATCTGGTCCTGCACACGTCTTGATCCGCTCTTGACCTGCGCCCGGACGGTGCTGCCCGGTCATTTCGATCATAAGGGCGCACTGGTGCCCGGGACCGACCACGGGCACACTGCGCAGCAGGAGGACAATGGCGGCGTGGCCGCAGCAGTCAGCCGGTGGGATTCCCGTCGAGGGGGCGGTGCAGCATGGCAGAGCCGGAGTTCACGGCGACCGGGGTGCGGATCGAGCACGGGCTGCGCTCGCTCACCCGCGCCGGCCAGGTGCAGATCCGGGACGGCAGGCTGACGCTGCTGACCAGCTACGGCAGCGAGATCGACAGCGCGCCGGTCCATCTGGTGCGGGCGGGCAAGCCCTGGTTCGCGGGCCGCGACGGGGCGCTGGCCACCGTCAACGGCACCCGCTATCTCCTCACGCCGGGCGAGAGCGACCGCGCGAGCGCCCCCGCCCCCGGCACGTCCGGCCGGCCCTGGGTCCGGAAGTTCCTCGATGCGGTCCGGACGGCCGGCGGGCGCGCGGCACGCACCTGACGCCGGTGCCGCTGTCCCGTACCGCCAGGCCGGTTGCCGCCGTTACCACGGTTTCTGAAGTTTCTGTGGTTGCACGAGTTGCGCATGCGCCCAGCCGGGTTCACTCTGGTGTGACGTAACTGAGGGTTCACCGGCGGTTACGCTTCGAACCGGCCGCCGGACACAGCAGCCGGCACTGCGGTCAGCACTGTTGGGTGCGTTCTGTCTTCCGAGCCTCATCAGGGAGTCGGCCGTGATCAGCAAGCCAAGCAGGCACTGCACGGTGGAGCTCCAGGCCCTGCCGTCGCGGATCGGCCAGGTCCGCAGGATCGTCTCGGCGCAGCTGCGCTACTGGCATCTCGATCCCTTGATCGATTCGGCGGCGCTGGGGGTCACCGAGCTTCTCACCAACGTCCACCGGCACGCCGAGCCGGACAAGCAGTGCCGCGTCGAGATCGATCTCTTTCTGGACCGGTTGACCGTCTCCGTGCGCGACAGCGATCCCCGGGTGCCGAGCCTGCGCCGCGCCGAGCCGGCCGACGTCGGCGGCAGGGGCCTGACGCTGGTGGCGTCGGTGAGCGAGAGCTGGGGCGTACGGCCGCACGACGAGGGCGGAAAGGTCGTCTGGTTCACGCTGCAGGCGTCCGCCCCTGCCGCGCAGACGTCCGCGCCTGCCGTCGCGCAGACGTCCGCCCCTGCCGTCGCGCAGGCGTCCGTCGCCCTCCCCACACCGGTGCCCTCCCGCTCGCCCCACCCGGTGCGCACGCCCGCGCCCGCCGCGGCCCTCGGCCCGGTCGACGCCGTTGCCGTCGATCCCGTTGCCGTCGATCCCGTTCCCGCCGCGCCCGTACGTCGCGAGCAGCCCCGGGAGCGGGAACCCGCCACGGCAAGGGCCCGGCCGACCGTCGTGGGGTGACCGGGCCCTTCGGTGCCACGCGCCGGGCCTGTCATTCGGTGGCGACGGCCTGCAGCACGTCGAGCCGCGCCGCCCTGCGCGCCGGGCGCCAGCCCGCGACCGCACCGGCCGCGAGACCCACCAGGGCCACTACGGCGAGCTGCACCGGCGGCACCGCGAACGCGCTGGTCCCCGCGTTGTCGGAGGCCCGTACCAGTGCCCAGCCGAGGAAGCCGCCCAGCGCGAGACCGCCCACCGTGCCGAACGCCGCCACCAGCACCGACTCCCAGCGCACCATGGCGCGCAGCTGTGCGCGGGTCTGCCCGACGGCGCGCAGCAGGCCCAGTTCGCGGGTCCGCTCGTGGATGGCGAGGGTGAGGGTGTTGGCGATGCCGAGCAGGGCGATGACGACGGCCAGCGCGAGCAGGGCGTAGACGAGCGTGAGCATCATGTCGACGCCGCCCGCCGAGGATTCGGCGTACTCGCCGCGGGTCTGCACCTCCGGGTTGCCGTACGCGCCGGCCGTCTTCTCGACGGCCGCCTTCCCGTCGGCCGCGGGCACGCCGTCCTCGAAGCCGACGGCGACGAGCGTGTCGGAGTCCTGCACCCGGTGCGGGGCCCAGGCCTCGCGGGTGACGAGGTAGTCGCCCGCCAGGTCGGCCTGCCCGTAGACGGCCCGTACGGTGAACGTCTGCCGTGCGCCGTCGCTGAAGGACAGCTGTGCGGTGCTGCCCGGCTTCCAGCCGCGCTTGTCCGCCTCGTCCTCGGAGACGGCGAGACCGGTGCGGCCGAGGCCGTTCAGTGAGCCGTCAACCGAGCCGAGGTCGAGCACGCGCGCGAGGGCTGCCGGGTCGGTGACCGTCAACTGCCGCCCGCCGCCGTCGACCTCGGCCACGCCGCGGCCCAGACCGACCGCCGTGTCCACCTCGGGGAGTTCCGCCAGGGCGGGGGCGAGCTTCGCGCTGAGCCCGCTGCCCCCGGCCCCGAACGCCGGGGCGCTCACGGCGACATCGCCCGCGAAGGCCCGGTTGACGGTCTGGTCCATCGTCGCCTTCAGCGAGGCGCCGAAAACGGTGAACAGGGACACCACGGCGACCCCGATCATCAGGGCGGTGGCGGTGGCAGCCGTACGCTTCGGGCTGCGCAGGGCGTTGCGCAGGGCCAGGGCCCCGTTGACGCCGCGCAGCCGGGCGAGCGGCGCGCCCAGAACCCGTACGGCGTACGAGGACGTGACCGGGCCGAGGACCACGAACGCGCCGAGGGTGAGCACCGCTCCGGCCGCGGTCCCCAGGACCGACGGTCCCGAGGCCACCGCGAACGCGGTCAGGGCGATGCCCAGGACGAGGGCCGCCGCGCCCGCAACCGCCCGGGTCCGTGAGGCGCCGGTGGGGGCACTCCCCCAGCTACCGCTGGGGGTACCCCCACCCAGCGTTAGCTGGGGGAGGTCGACGGCCGTTTCGCGCAGAGCCGCCAGCGGAGCCGTCCGGCCCGCCCGGACGGCGGGCAGCAGCGCGGAGCCGCTGCAGACCACGACACCCACCACGAGCGGCAGCAGGAGCGAGAGCCCGCTGATCACCAGGTCGCCTTCGGGGAAGGGGAATCCGACCGCGGGGAAGAGCGCCTGCAGCCCCGCCGCGATGCCGATGCCCCCCGAGCAGCCCGGCCAGGGAGGCGGCGACCGCGACGGCCGCGGCCTCGGTCAGAGTCGAGCCGACGACCTGGCGGCGCGAGGCACCGAGCGCCCGCAGCAGGGCGTTCTCGCGGGTGCGCTGGGCTACGACGATGGCGAAGGTGTTGTGGATGCTGAAGGTCGCGACCAGGAGCGCGATTCCGGCGAAGACCAGCAGCAGAGTGGTGAAGAGGGTCAGGAACTGACCGGTCACCAGGTCGAGGTTCTCCTCGGTCGACTCCTGGCCCGTGATGGCCTCAACGTCCCTGGGCAGCACGGTCCCGATCGCGTCGGCGACCTCCTCCTGGCCGGTGCCGGGACCGGCGCGGACCAGGATGCTCGCCGCCTCGCCGGGCTTCGGGACGAGGTACTTCTCGGTGTCGGCCATGGTCATCCCGGTGAAGGTCACCTGGCCCATGCCGTCCCCTCCGCCGAAGGTCGCGAGACCGACGATGGTCACCCGCACCGGGTCCGGGGTGCGCAGCACGGTCCGGTCGCCGATCTCCAGGCCGCCCGCCTTCGCGGCGCCCCGGTTGATCACCACCTCACCGGGCGCATCCGGCGCCCGGCCCTCGGCCAGCCGGTACGGGTTGAGCTGCCGGTCGTCGATCCAGTTGCCCGCGAAGGTGGGCGGTCCCTGGCCGCCGACCGGCTCGCCGTCGCTGCCCACGAGTTGGCCCGCGCCCTGCACGTTGGGCACCGCAGCGGCGACGCCGGGCACCTTCGCGATGTCCTCGGCGAGGGAGGCCGGGACGGGCTGGCGGGTGCCCTGGCCCTCGCCGGGGACGGTGATGACGTCCGCGCTGCGCACGACCGCGTCCGTGCCGCGCGCGGCGTTGCCGAACATGGTGTCGAAGCTGGCGCGGAGCGTGTCGCCCATGACCAGGGTGCCGCCGAGGAAGGCGACGCCGAGCAGGACGGCGAGGAACGTGCCGGCGAAGCGGCGCTTGTGGGCGCGCAGCGAGGCCAGGCTGATGCGCAGTGAGGCGTGGGCGGCACTCATGTCACGGGCTCCTTCACCTGTCCGGAGTGCTGGTCGAACGCCTTGAGCCGGTCCAGCACGCGCTCCGCCGTGGGCGTGGCCATCCGGTCGACGAGCCGGCCGTCGGCGAGGAAGAGGACCTCGTCGGCGTGGGCCGCGGCCACGGGGTCGTGGGTCACCATGACGACCGTGCGGTCCATCTCCCGTACGGTCCGGCCGAGGAGCCGCAGCACCTCCTCGCCCGATCGCGAGTCGAGGTTGCCGGTCGGCTCGTCGGCGAAGACGACCTCGGGCCGCCCCGCGAAGGCGCGGGCGACAGCGACGCGCTGCTGCTGGCCGCCGGACAGCTCGCTGGGCCGGTGGTGCAGGCGCTCCCGCAGCCCGACGACATCGATGAGGGCGTCGGTCCACTCGGTCTCGCCGCGCCGCCCGGCGAGGTCCTGCGGGAGGGTGATGTTCTCGGCGACGGTCAGCGTCGGTACGAGGTTGTAGGCCTGGAAGACGAAGCCGATGCGGTCGCGGCGGAGCAAGGTGAGCTCGCGGTCGTCGAGTTCGCTCAGGGCGGTGCCGCCGATGAAGGCGGCACCGGAGGTGAGGGTGTCGAGCCCGGCCGCGCAGTGCATGAGCGTGGACTTGCCGGAGCCGGACGGGCCCATGATCGCTGTGAACCGGCCGACGGGGAAGTCGACGGTCACCCCGTCCAGAGCCCGTACCTGCGTGTCCCCCGCGCCGTAGATCTTCACGGCGTCCACGACGCGGGCAGCGGGGGCGGTCATGCCGCACCGCCCTTGCCGCGGCCGAACTCCTCGTCCAGGACGGAGAGCCGGCGCCAGTACTCGTCCTCGTCGATCTCGCCGGACGCGAAGCGGCGGCCGAGCACGGCCAGGGGCGAGTTGTCGTCCCGGACGGGCCGGTTCTGCCACGGGCCGCGCCCGCGGCCGCGCGAGACGGTGCGGCGCAGCACGATGACGGCGCCTGCCACGGCGGCCGCCCAGAACAGCGGGAAGAACAGAATCCACGGGCCGGGCCCGTCGTATGCCAGGGTGTTCATTTCGGCTCCTCGGTAGCGATGTGTGTCTCACTACCGAGAGTCGCCATCACAGGAACCGCCGTCGTCGTACACCTGGCGGCACTTGACTTGCTCCCGCGGGAGTAGAGCGGAGCCGCGCGACGGCGGGAGGGGCCGGGGCGGGGTGGTCCCGGCAGGGGCGTAAAGCGTGATGTGTGGGCCGGCCGACAGCGGACCCGCACTTGGCGGACAACCGTGCCGGCCCGTCAATCATGCAGCCCCAGGCGCGCGCAGCGTTACCGGTTCGCCAGCGCCGCCAGCGGATCGTCGAGCACCGGCTGCCAGGCCAGTTCCGCCGCGCCGACCAGGCTGTTGTGGTCGAGCGTGCACGGCAGGATCGGCACGCCGCCGCTCCGCCCCCACAGGCTGCGGTCGGCGACGACCGCGCGCAGCCGCTCCGGATTGGACTCGAGGAGCTCGCGGTGGAGCCCGCCGAGGATGATCCGGTCCGGGTTGAGAATGTTCACGAGCCCGGCCAGGCCGAGGCCGAGCCGGTCGATCAGCGTCTCGGTCGCGCCCCGTACGCCGGCGTCGTCGTACTCCGTGCGGAGCAGATCCCTGGCCTGCTGGAGCAGCGACACCTCCGGGCCGGGCTCGCGCCCCGCCGCCGTGAGGAAGGCGAGCGGGTCCGCCTCGACGTCGAGGCAGCCGCGGCTGCCGCAGTGGCAGGGCCGGCCCTCCGGGTTGACCGTGAGATGGCCGACTTCGAGGGCAAGGCCGGAACTGCCGGTGTGCAGCCGCCCGTCGAGGACGAGCGCGCCGCCGACGCCGCGGTGCCCGGTCGCCACGCACAGCAGGTCGCGCGCGCCGCGGCCCGCGCCGTGCCGGTGCTCGGCGAGAGCGGCGAGGTTGACGTCGTTGCCGGTGAAGGCGGTACGCACGGCGCCGGACGGCCCGAACACGCCCGCCTCCCCTACGCGTTGGCCGAAGATCTCGCGGACCGGAGCGCCCGCGGGCCAGGCCAGGTGCAGCGGGTTGAGCGCGGTGCCCTCGGGCTCGGCGACCGCCGAGGGGACGGCGAGACCGGCCCCGAGGCAGCGCCGACCGCTGTCGCGCAGCAATTCCGCCCCGGCGTCCACGACCGCGGCCAGGACGTGTACGGGGTCGGCGGGCACGGTCATGCAGCCGGGCGCCGTGGCGACGATGCGGCCGCCGAGGCCGACGAGCGCGGCGCGGAAGCCGTCGGCGTGCACCTGCGCGGCGAGCACGACGGGCCCCGCGGGGTCGATGGCCAGCCGGTGGGAGGGCCGGCCCTGCGATCCGGCGGCGGCCCCCGGCCGCGAGTCGACCTCGATCAGCCCGAGCTGCTCGAGTTCGGCGGCGACGGCGCCCGCGGTGGCGCGGGTCACGCCCAGCTCCGCCGTCAGCACGGCGCGCGTCGGCGCCCGGCCGGTGTGTACGAGCTCCAGGGCAGGGCCGAGGGCGCTGCGGCCTCTCTCCAGCCGTGTTGTCCGAGTCTGGGTCACACCCCTATTCTGGCTTTGTGCCGAGCCTAAACAAAACACGGACGGCCTTCCCGGGGGGACGGCGCGACACGGTCGCGGACCCCGCCCTGATCCGCCTCCGTACCGCCCTGACCGCGTTCTTCGCCCTCGACGGCTTTCTCTTCGCCGGCTGGGTGGTGCGCATCCCTGCGATCAAGGAGCAGACCGGCGCCTCCGCGGGCGATCTCGGACTCGCCCTGCTGGGCGTTTCGGCGGGCGCGGTGGCGACCATGATGGTCACCGGACGGCTGTGCGGCCGCCTCGGCAGCCACCCCGTCACCGTCGCCACCGGCGTGCTGCTCTCGCTGAGCATCGCGCTGCCCCCGCTCACCTCCTCGGCGCTCGCGCTCGGCCTCGTGCTGCTGGTGTTCGGCGCGGCGTACGGCGCCCTCAACGTGGCGATGAACAGCGCAGCCGTCGACCTCGTCGCCGCTCTGCGACGGCCCGTCATGCCCGGCTTCCACGCGGCGTTCAGCCTTGGCGGCATGCTCGGCGCGGGGCTCGGCGGACTGCTGGCGGGCTCCCTCTCCCCCGCCCGCCACCTGCTGCTGCTCACCGCCGCGGGACTGCTCGTCGCCGGGGCAGCGGGTCGTACGCTGCTCGCCCACCCGGCGCCGGGACCCGTTCCCGCGCGGGCGGAACCGCAAGGACCCGTTCCCACGCGCCCGGCACCTCAGGGGCAGACCCCGGCCCCCGGCGTCCGCCTGGCGGGCCGTACCCGCTGGCTGGTCGCCGTCCTCGGCGTGATCGCGCTGTGCACGGCGTACGGGGAGGGGGCGCTCGCCGACTGGGGCGCGCTGCACCTCCAGCAGGACCTCGGCGCGCACCCGGGCGTCGCCGCCGCGGGCTACTCCGTCTTCGCCCTCATGATGACCGTCGGCCGGCTGACCGGGACAGCGCTTCTCGAACGCCTCGGCCAGACGCGGGCGCTGGTCTCGGGCGGCGCGACAGCCGCGGCGGGCATGCTGCTCGGCGCGCTCGCCCCGACGGTCTGGCTCGCGCTCGCGGGATTCGCCGTCACCGGCCTCGGCCTCGCCAACATCTTCCCCGTGGCCATCGGCCGGGCGGGCGCGCTGGCCGGACCCCGAGGGGTGGCCGCCGCCTCCACGCTCGGCTACGGCGGCATGCTGCTCGGCCCGCCCGCCATCGGCTTCCTCGCCGACTGGTTCTCGCTGCCCATCGCCCTCACCACGGTCGCTGTGCTCGCGGGCGTGGCGGCACTGGTCGCGTACGGCGCGCGCACCGCGGGGGCTCGCGGATAGCATCCGCCGTATGGAGACGGAGAAGCTCATCGAAGTCCTGCGCGCGGAGGGCTCGCTGTTGGCGGACGCGGCAGAACGAGCCGGTACGGACGCCGAGGTGCCCACCTGTCCGGGCTGGCGGGTACGGGACCTCCTCCGGCATACGGGGACGGTGCACCGGTGGGCGACGGCCTTCGTAGCCCAGGGCCTGACCCGGCCGCGGCGGCCCGACCCCGAGCCCGAACTGGACGGCGCCGCGCTGCTGGAGTGGTTCCGCGACGGCCACCGGACCCTGGTGGACACCCTGCTGGCCGCGCCCGACGACTTGGAGTGCTGGGCCTTCCTGCCCGCGCCGTCACCGCTCGCCTTCTGGGCGAGGCGGGAGGCGCACGAGACCGCCGTGCACCGGGTGGACGCCGAGGCCGCGCTCGGGGGCACGGCCGGGGGCATGGCGACGGACATCGCCACCGGCTTCGCGCTCGACGGGATCGACGAGCTGCTCTCGGGCTTCCACGCGCACGAGCGCAGCCGGGTGCGCAGCGCCACGCCGTGCACGCTTCGTGTACGGACGACCGACCGGGCGGACGCGGCGGGCGTGTGGACCGTGCGGCTGTCGGACGGCCCGCCCCGTACGGAGCGGACGGACGCGGGGCCCGCCGACTGCGAGATCTCCGGGCCGGCCGCCGACGTCTACCTCGCCCTGTGGAACCGGCTGCCGTACGAGGACCTGGACGTCAACGGCGACGCCGGGCCGGCGCGGCTGTGGCGGCACACGTCGGCGGTCGTCTTCCGCTGAAGGCTGGCATCAGGCCGGCATTACCGGCAGGTAACCCACCGTGTTAGCTTGGCCGCATGTCCCGTCGCCGGTCGTTCACCCCCGCGCGGCTGCGCCGCGCCATGAACTGGTGGCCGCCCTACCTCTTCTCCGGAGTGCGGGTGCTGGAGATCGCGGACGACTGGAGCAGCGCGCGGGTCCGGCTGCGGCTCGGCCTCTTCAACCGCAACTACGTCGGCACGCACTTCGGCGGCTCGCTGTTCGCGATGAGCGACCCGTTCTGGATGCTGCTCACCATGAACAGCCTGGGCCGGGACTACGTGGTCTGGGACAAGGCCGGGGAGATCGAGTTCGTGGCGCCGGGGCGCGGTGACGTGTTCGCCGAGTTCAAGCTGACCGAGGACCAGCTGGAGGAGATCCGCCGGGAGACGGCCGACGGCGGCAGGGCGCTGCCGTGGTTCGGATGCGAGATCGTGGGCGAGGACGGCGCGGTCGTGGCGCGCGTGCGCAAGCAGCTCTACGTACGCCGCAAACAGCCCAAGGTGCCCGATTCCACAGAGGGTTAGGCCTGGGCGTGGGCCTGGGGCTGGGCCTGGGCTAGGCCTCCGTCGCCGCCGCACCGGCCCGTCCGGCGAGCGCCCTGGCCAGCACGGCGCGCTGCAGCGGCAGCACCTCGGCGTGGCGCGCGCGGCCGGCGTCCGTGAGAAGGACCTTTACGCCCCGGCGGTCCTCGCTGCACATCACGCGCTCGACGAGGCCGTCCTTCTCGAGCCGGCCGATGAGGCGGGAGAGCGCGCTCTGGCTGAGGTGGACGCGGTCGGCAAGCTCCTGGACCCGGTACGCGGGCCCGCCGTCCGCCGGGCAGCCCTCGGCGAGGATGTCGAGAACCTCGAAGTCACTGGCGCCGATGCCGTGTTCGTGCAGCTCGCGGTCGAGTGCACAGACGATACGGGCATGGGTGGCGAGGATGTCCCGCCACTCCTCCACGATCACGCGCTCGGCCTTCTTGGCAGCCATGGGCGTACGGTACCAGAAAATCCGACTTTGTTGCATCGGAATTAAATGCGCTTGCACTCAATGCGTGTGCATGTAGTCTGCTGCGCATGACCACTCCGACCGACGTCCCCTCCTCGCAGACGCACTGGAGCCCGCGCCTGTGGGGCACTCTGCTCGTGCTCTGCGCGGCGATGTTCCTCGACGCCCTCGACGTCTCGATGGTGGGCGTCGCCCTGCCGTCCATCGCCGACGACCTCGACCTGTCCACCGCGGCCCTCCAGTGGGTCGTCAGCGGCTACATCCTCGGTTACGGCGGACTGCTGCTGCTCGGCGGCCGGGCGGCCGACCTGCTGGGCCGCCGCCGCGTCTTCCTCGTGGCCCTCGGCGTCTTCGCGGCCGCGTCCCTGCTCGGCGGCCTCGTCGACTCCGGCCCGCTGCTGATCGCCAGCCGCTTCATCAAGGGCCTCAGCGCCGCCTTCACCGCGCCTGCCGGCCTCTCGATCATCACCACGACCTTCGCCGAGGGACCGGTGCGCAACCGCGCCCTGAGCATCTACACCACCTGCGCCGCCACCGGCTTCTCCATGGGCCTGGTGCTCTCCGGGCTGCTCACCGAACTGAGCTGGCGCTGGACGATGCTGCTGCCCGCACCGATCGCGCTGCTCGCACTGCTGGCGGGCCTCCGGCTGCTCCCGCGCAGCGCCCGGGACTCCGACGGCCGCAGTTACGACGTTCCCGGCGCCCTCACCGGCACAGCGGCGATGCTGCTGCTCGTCTTCACCGTCGTCCAGGCACCCGAGACCGGCTGGGTCGCACCCCGTACGCTGCTGTCCTTCCTCGCCGTCGCCGCACTGCTCGCCGTCTTCCTCCGCATCGAGCAGCGCACGGCGCACCCGCTGATACGGCTCGGGGTGCTGCGCTCCGGGAACCAGATCCGGGCCAACCTCGGCGCCGCCGCCTTCTTCGGCTCCTATGTGGGCTTCCAGTTCCTGGTAACCCAGTACATGCAGTCGCTGCTCGGCTGGTCGGCCCTGCAGACCGCGCTCGCCTTCCTGCCCGCCGGCGCGCTGGTCGCCCTGTCCTCCACCAAGATCGGCGCGATCGTCGACCGGTTCGGCACCCCGCGGGTCATCGCCGTCGGGTTCGCCCTGCTCGTCGTCGGCTACGCGCTCTTCCTCCGGGTGAGCCTGACCGCGCAGTACGCGGCGATGATCCTGCCCTCGATGCTGCTCCTCGGCGCGGCGTGCGCACTGACCTTCCCCTCGCTCAACATCCAGGCGACGAACGGAGTTGAGGACCATGAGCAGGGCATGGTCTCCGGCCTGCTGAACACCTCGTTCCAGGTCGGCGGCGCGATATTCCTGGCCGTCGTCACCGCGGTGGTCACGGCGGCCGGCGCGGAGAGCGGATCCCCGCAGGAGGTGCTCGACAGCTTCCGGCCCGGCTTGGCCGTGGTCACGGCGACAGCTCTCGCGGGGCTGCTGATCACGCTCAGCGGGCTGCGGACTCGACGCCCCCGGCAGCACACCATCGTGGTGGCGAAGTCCGTCCAGGAGGAGGCCGACGCCGAGCGGGTCACGATCCACGACTGAGCCGGGAGCGGGGCCTCTCAGAGGTCCGCGAGAAGGTCCGGGCCGGGGCCGCAGTCCGCCGACGGGGGTGGTGGACTGCGGCCCCCGCGCCGATACGTGCCGCGCTCCGTCCCACGGCCTGGGCCGCGCTCGCGGCCGCGCCCGGGCCGCGCACTGCGCTCAGCCGAGCCAGCCGGGGCGGACGAGCCCCGACTCGTAGGCCAGGACGACCAGTTGCGCCCGGTCGCGGGCGCCCAGTTTGACCATGGCCCGGCTGACGTGCGTCTTGGCGGTCAGCGGGCTGAGCACCAGCCGGCGGGCGATCTCCTCGTTGGACAAGCCGATCCCGACCAGGGCCATGACCTCCCGCTCCCGCTCGGTCAGCTCGCTGAGGCTCTCGGCGGCCGCCGGCTCCTTCGAGCGGGCCGCGAACTCCGCGATCAGACGGCGCGTCACCCCGGGCGACAACAGCGCGTCACCCCCGACAACGGCCCGTACGGCGCGCAGCAGTTCGTCCGGTTCCGTGTCCTTGACCAGGAAGCCGGAGGCACCCGAGCGGATGGCCTCGAAGACGTACTCGTCCAGCTCGAAGGTGGTGAGCATGACCACCTTGACCTTCTTCAGGTCCGGGTCCGCGGTGATCCTGCGGGTGGCCGCAAGGCCGTCCAGCTGGGGCATCCGGATGTCCATCAGCACGACGTCCGGGCGCAGTTCGCGTACGAGGGCGAGGGCCTGCCCGCCGTCCGCGGCCTCCCCGGTGACCTCGATGTCGGGCTGCGCGTCGAGCAGTGCGCGGAATCCGGCGCGGACCAGCAGCTGGTCGTCGGCGAGCAGTACGCGGATCACGGCGCCTCCTTCTCCGGGGCCCCGCCGGGGGCCTCGGACACCGTAGCCGGGGGTCCGAGCGGGATCCGGGCCAGGACCCGGAAACCGCCGCGGGGGCGCGGCCCCGCCTCGACCGTGCCCCCCAGCGCGGCCGCCCGCTCCCGCATGCCGACCAGGCCCCTGCCTCCGCCGCTGATCGCGTCGCCGCCCTCGGCCCCGCGCTCGGCCGCGGGTCCTTCGTCGTCGACCCGGATCTCCAACTGCCGCGGCTCGTAGCGCAGGAGCACGCGCGCGGTGCGGGCGGCCGAGTGCCGTACGACGTTGGTGAGGGCTTCCTGGACGATGCGGAAGGCTGCGAGGTCGGCACCGGTCGGCAGGCCGGTCGGTACGCCCTCGACGGCTACCTCCACGTCCAGGCCGGCGGCCGACGCCTGCTCCGTCAGCTCGGGCAGCCGGGCGAGGCCGGGCGCGGGCGAGCGCGGTGCGTCGCCGGGCGCGCGGAGGGTGTCGAGGACCTGCCTGACCTCGCCGAGCGCCTCCTTGCTCGCCGCCTTGATGGTGGTCAGCGCGGTCCGGGCCTGCTCGGGGTCCTGGTCGATCAGGGCCAGTCCGACGCCCGCCTGGACGTTGATCACGGAGATGCTGTGCGCGAGGACGTCGTGCAGCTCGCGGGCGATCCGCAGCCGCTCCTCGTCGCGGCGCCGCCGCTCCGCCGCCTCGCGCTCCGCGCGCCCGCGCAGCATCTGCTCGCGGCGCACCCGCCCCAGCTCGGAGGCGGCGATGACGGCCACCACCCAGGCGGCGCCGCCGAGTTCCTGCTCCCAAGGCATGGGGCCGTCGTCGCCGGGGGGCAGCCAGCGGTAGAGCCAGTGGGCGATGACCACATGCCCGGCCCAGAGCATGCCCACGGCCGACCAGGCGGCCCAGCGGTGCCCCGCGACGATGGCGGCGAAGCAGGCGATGGCCACGCTGAGGAAGATCGGACCGTACGGGTAGCCGGCGCCGAGGTAGAGCATCGCCGCACCGGCGGCACCGAAGACCGCGACCCGCGGGTACCGGTGGCGTACGAGCAGCAGCACCGGCCCGACGAGCAGCAGCAGGCGGGCGAATACGTCCAGCGACGCCCGGCCGGGCTGGTTCTCGGCGGCGAAGTTCGTCCCGCCCATCTGGATGACGGCCACGGCGAGGGAGGACACCCAGGGCAGGCGGCGGGACGCGGGCTGGGACAGCCACCAGTGCCACGCCCGCACGCCCCGCGTCTCGTCCCTCGCCTCGGTCATACCGGCAACGCTAGACCGGGCCGTCCTTGTACGGCGTCAGCCGGGCGTGGCGATCACACGTACTCCCCGCGGAGTAGCTCGGCGGGCCTCGGGCGCCGCGTCGGCCTACCGGCCGGCCTCGCCGTCGGTGAGCCCGACGGCGCGGGCGAGCCGGGCGACTGCTCGGTCGAAGAACGCGTCGCGGGCGTCGATCATGCGGTTGAACTGGCCGAAGATCTCGAAGCTGATCAGGCCGAAGAGTTCGGCCCAGGCGGCCACGACCTCGGCGAGGACGGGGGCCGGCAGCCGGATGTCCAGCTGTTTGCGGAGGCGCTCGGCGTCCCGCAGCACCGCTTCGGGGGCGGGGGGCAGATCGGGTACGGGGAAGACGCCGGCCGCGTGGGCGTCGAGGATGACCTCGATCGGAGAGCGGGCCAGAACGGCTCAGGGGCGGTCCAGTACGGTCAGCGCCCGCCGTGCCAGCCTGCTCGTCCGTACGATCTCGGCCAGCGTCGTCTGGCCACGGGTGATCTCCGCGAACAGGTGCCACGCCGGCCTGAGGCTTGTGACCGCCGCATGCATCAGGCCGGGGCGGCGCTCGAAGACCTGCAGCATGCGCCGCCCGACCCCCATCTCCACGCCCAGCCCCGCCTTGATCGCGAAGGCGTAGTTGAGCGCCTGGCGGCGGGCGTCCACCGCGTCGTGCGCCTCGGCGATCCGTACCGCCCACTCCCCCGCGAGCCGCCCCGAGCGCAGCGCGAACGAGATGCCCTCGCGGGTCCACGGCTCCAGCAGCCCGGCCGCGTCCCCGCAGACCAGCACCCGGCCGCGCGACAGCGGCGAGTCGTCGGCCCGGCAGCGCGTCAGATGCCCCGAGGAGATGCTCGGTTCGAACCCGGCGAGACCGAGCCGCGCGATGAAATCGTCCAGGTAGCGCTTGGTCCTGCCGCCGTTGCCGCGCGCCGAGATCACCCCGACCGTCAGCGTGTCCCCCTTGGGGAACACCCAGCCGTAACTGCCCGGCATCGGCCCCCAGTCGATGAGCGCCCGCCCCGCCCAGTCCTCCGCGACCGTCGCCGGAACCGGGATCTCCACCTCCAGCCCGAGGTCCACCTGGTCGAGCTTCACCCCGACGTGTGCACCTATACGGCTGGCGCTTCCGTCGGCGCCGACCACCGCGCGCCCCAGCACGATCTCGCCGTCGCTCAGCACCACGGCGACGGTACGCCGGTCGGGCACCGAGGGCCCGTGCTGCTCGACCCTGGAGACGGTCACGCCCGTGCGCACCCGCGCCCCGGCGTCCTCCGCCGCCGTCACCAGGCGCTGGTCGAACTCGGGCCGGTTGATCAGCCCGAAGAGCATGTACTTGGAGCGCCGGGTACGGGCGAGCCGGCCGTCCAGCGAGAAGGTCACAGCGTGCACCCGGTCGCGCAGCGGGAGTTCGAAGCCGGGCGGCAGCGCGTCGCGCGAAGGACCGATGATGCCGCCGCCGCAGGTTTTGTACCGGGGCAGCTCCGCCTTCTCGAGCAGCAGAACCCGGCGCCCGGCGACGGCCGCGGCATACGCCGCCGAGGCGCCCGCGGGACCGGCCCCGACCACCACCACGTCCCAGACCGGCTCGCTGTCCTGCCCTGCGTTCTCGCTGCTCACCTGTGCTTCCGCTCCCGCTCGCCCTGGCGTCCGCATGCCGGGGTCGCAAGCGCCCGGCTGTCGCCTGGCATCCTACGGCTCATGGTCACCACGGCCCGCTGTGGGATGATCGGCAGCACGACCGCCGTACGGTATCCGCCCGGCGGCCACGTACGGACACGGTGCACGGACACGATGCACGGACACCGCGTACGGACGCCGCGTACGGACACCCGAAGTACGCAGACCGCGTACCCCGACACCGCACCCACGAGGAGCGTGCCCATGGAGCCGACCGCGCTCGCCCCGCTCGCCGAAACCGTCGCCTCGCTGATGCCGCGCGCCAGGACCGAGCTCACCGAGCTGGTCGCGTTCCGGTCGGTCGCCGACCCGGCGCAGTTCCCCAGAAGCGAGTGCGAGGCGGCGGCGAGCTGGGTCGCGGCAGCGCTGCGCGCCGAGGGCTTCCAGGACGTCGCGCTGCTCGACACCCCGGACGGCACCCAGTCCGTTTACGGCTACCTGCCCGGCCCTGAGGGCGCGCCGACCGTACTCCTCTATGCGCACTACGACGTGCAGCCGCCGCTCGACGAGTCCGCCTGGCTCTCCCCGCCGTTCACACTGACCGAGCGCGACGGACGCTGGTACGGGCGCGGCACCGCCGACTGCAAGGGCGGCCTGATCATGCACCTCACCGCGCTGCGCGCGCTCAGGGCGAACGGCGGCATACCGGTGGGCGTCAAGATCATCGCCGAGGGCTCCGAGGAGCAGGGCACCGGCGGACTCGAGCGGTACGCGGAGGCGCACCCCGCGCTGTTGGCCGCCGACACGATCGTCATCGGCGACACGGGCAACTTCCGGGTCGGGCTGCCCACGGTCACCGCCATGCTGCGCGGCATGACGCACGTCCGACTCCAGGTGGACACGCTCGAAGGCAACCTCCACTCGGGCCAGTTCGGCGGCGCCGCCCCCGATGCGCTCGCCGCGCTGATCCGCATCCTCGACTCGCTCCGGGCCGAGGACGGCTCGACGACGGTCGAGGGGCTCGCCTCCGATGCGAACTGGGACGGCCTGCAGTACCCCGAGGAGGAGTTCCGCAAGGACGCCAAAGTTCTCGACGGCGTCGGTCTGATCGGCTCGGGGACGGTCGCCGACCGCGTCTGGGCACGTCCGGCCGTCACGGTCCTCGGCATCGACTGCCCACCGGTCGTCGGCGCCACGCCGTCCGTCCAGGCCTCCGCGCGCGCATCGGTCAGCCTGCGCGTGCCGCCGGGCATCGATGCGGCCGCCGCCACCAAGCTGCTCGCCGCCCACCTCGAGGCGAAGGCGCCGTGGGGCGCCCGGGTCTCGGTCGAACAGGTCGGCCAGGGCCAGCCGTTCCGCGCCGACACCACCAGCCCGGCGTATGCGGCGATGGCGGCGGCGATGCGGGCCGCCTACCCGGGCGAGGAGATGCAGACGGCGGGACAGGGCGGCTCCATCCCGCTGTGCAGCACGCTGGCCGCGCTCTACCCGGAGGCCGAGATCCTGCTGATCGGTCTGAGCGAGCCGCAGGCGCAGATTCACGCGGTCAACGAGAGCGTCTCCCCGGAGGAGCTGGAGCGGCTCTCGCTCACGGAGGCGCTGTTCCTGCGGAACTACGCGGCATCCAGGGCCGGCTGAGCAGCCACCGGGCTACGCCCACGGCGAAGATCCGCCCGACATGCCTCCGGGTCGTACGGTCCGGAGGCATGGATGTCATCGAGGTGCTCCCGCGGCTGCACATGTTCCGTTTCAGCATCGGCCAGGCCTATCTATGGCGGGAAGGCGGGGAGTTGACGCTCGTCGACGCCGGGAGCGCGGGCGAGGGCGCGGCCATCGCAGAGGCCGTCCGCTCCCTCGGGCATCGCCCCGAGGACATCCGCCGGATCGTCCTGACCCTCCCCTGGCCTTCGGCATGGGGGACCCCAGCACCCCGACCACGCGGGCGCCGCCGGGGAGGTGGCCGCCCTGAGCGGGGCGGAAGTGCTCGCGCACCGGGCGGACGCTCCCGTCGTACGCGGCGAGGTGCCGGGGCCGCCACCTGTGCTGCTCGACTGGGAGCGGCCGCTGTACGAGCACGCGCTCACCGTGCCGCCGGCGCCGCCCACGCGGGTGGACCGCGAGCTGGAGGACGGCGACGTGCTCGGATTCGGCGGCGGGGCGCGCGTGGTGGGCGCGCCCGGCCATACGGACGGAAGCATCGCGCTCCACCTGCCGGAGCACGGCGTGCTGTTCACCGGCGACACCGTGGCCCATGTGGAGCAGCTGATGCTCGGCGTGTTCAACGTCGACCGGAAACAGGCGCTCGACTCGTACGCCCGGCTCGCCGCGCTCGGCGCCGACACGGCATGCTTCGGGCACGGCGACCCGCTGACCGGCGGTGCCGCGCGCGCCTTGCGCACATCGGCCGAGCGAGAGGCCGAAGCCTTCGCCCGTACCCTCCCCTAGACGAGTAGTTCCGATTGCGGGGTTCACGGACGCGGGGAGGGTGTCCAACATCGGGTTGTGACGACCGAGTTAGACACCCTCTTGACCGCACTGTACGTGCACATCGACGACCGCTTGAAGA
>NZ_JBQQBY010000045.1:0-63641 GCF_052246385.1 Streptomyces sp. 8N616
TCGAGGACGTTCCGAAGAACCTGCGGAAGCTGAAGAAGTCCTATGACTTGGCCGGGGACGCTTTGGCGGCGTACTGGCCGGAGTTGGAGAAGGCGCAGGACGATTCGAAGCGGGCGCTGGAGAAGGGCCGGGAGGCCCGTCGGGATCTGTCGACGGCCAACACCCGGCTGGAGTCGGCGAACGACTGGGTGGACCGGGCGGGGAAGAAGGCCGAGGAGTACGAGGACTCGGGCAAGAAGAAGGATATCCCGCCGCCGGATGAGAAGGAGGTCCGGGCGGCCACCCGTAACCACACCCAGGCCCAGGAGTCCCAGCGCGACGCCCAGAGGGCGGTCGACGACGCTCAGTCGGCCCTGGACGCGGCGAAGAAGATGGCCGCGGATGCCAAGAAGTTGCGTGAGGACGCGGCGACGAAGGCGAAGAAGAAGCTGGAAGAGGCCTCCGACGCGGGGATCCAGAACCGCAGTTGGTGGGAAGAGGGCATCGACTGGGTCTCCGACAACTGGGACACCATTGTCGCGGTCTGCAAGGTCGTCGTCGCGATCGTCGGCATCATCGCCATGATCATCGGCGGCCCGATCCTGGCCGCCATTGTGGTCGTCGCTGCCCTGGTCGTTCTCGCCGATACGATCAACAAGTACCTCAAAGGCCAGGCCACGCTGCTGGATGTGGCTTTTGCCGCCTTGGACTGTATCCCCGGTATGAAGGGCCTCACCACCCTCGGTGGGCTGGCTCGAGGCCTGAAGGGTATGGCGAAAGGTCTCCGCAGCGGCGGTCTGAAGGCACTGCGGAAGGGCGCCGACGACGCGATCGGCAAGAGTAAGCCCACCAACGGCCGCTGCAAGGGTGGCGACCCGATCGACATGGTCTCCGGCGAAATGCTGATGGAGGAGACTGATGTCGAACTCCCGGGCCTGCTTCCGCTCGTATTGCGCCGTACGCACGTGTCGACCTATCGGTGGGGCCGCTGGTTCGGCGAATCGTGGGCCTCCACGATCGACGAACGCCTTGAACTCGACAATGACGGGGCGCTGTTCGCCACCGAGGACGGCATGATCCTCGTCTACCCCGTCCCCGCACCCGGTACGTCGGTCATGCCGCTTGAGGGGCCGCGCTGGCCGTTGGACTGGGACGGAGAACCTGGCGCCCCTATCCGCATCACCGACCCACGGACCGGCCATACCCGCCACTTCGCCCCGCTCGCGAAGCCCGCGCCTGCCGACAGTGCTTTCACGATGCCTCTCGCTGCGATATCGGACCGCAACGGCCACTGCATCGAATTCGATCGGGATGAATTCGGCGTCCCTACCGCCGTCCGCCACTCCGGCGGCTACCACGTCCATGTCGACACTGAAGACGACCGCATCACCCGCCTGCGCCTGGCCAACCCCGAGGACGGTCCCGACGGCACCACCCTCCTGCGCTACGGCTACAACGCCGAAGGCCACCTCACCGAGATCTACAACTCCTCCGGCCTTCCCTTCAAGCTCTCCTACGACGACCGGGCCCGCATCACTTCCTGGACCGACCGCAACAACTCCTGGTACCGCTTCACCTACGACGACCGAGATCGCTGCATCCGTGGCGAGGGCATCGACGGGATCTTGGATTGCACCATCAGCTACGACACCGATGGGCGCATCACCCGATACACCAATTCCCTCGGTCACACCACGACCTATCGCTACAACGAGCAGCTGCAGCTGGTCGCGTCCACCAATGCGCTCGACCAGTCGGTGACCAACGAATGGGACCGGTACAACCGCCTGCTCGCCCAGACCGATGCCCTGGGAAACACCACCCGTTACGCCTACGACCACTCCGGGAATCTCACGACGATCGCTCGCGCCGACGGCAGCTCGACTGAGGCCACATACAACGAACTACACCAGCTGGTGCGGGCAATCATGCCCAATGGCGCGGTATGGCAGCAGACGTACGACGAGCGCGGCAACCACACCTCCACGATCGACCCGTCGGGCTCGGAGATCAGCTACGCGTACGACGCGGCCGGGGGACTCGTGGCCGTCACAGATCCCACCGGACGGACGAGCCATGCCGTATGTGATGGTACCGGCTTGCCTGTGGAATTCACCGACGTGCAGGGAGCGGTCAGCAGCATTGAGCGGGATGCCTTCGGCCGGGTCAGCACTATCACCGACGCGGTCGGACGCACGACACGCTTCGGCCGGACTGTCGAAGGCAAGGTCCTCTGGCGCGAAACCCCCGATGGCTACCGGGAGTTCTGGGAATGGGATGCGGAGGGCAACCTCGTCTCCGAGACCGACCGGGCCGGGAATGTGAACAACTACTCCGTCGGCGCCTTCGGTCAAGTATCGGCACATACGCTCGGCGATGGAACCCAGTACTCCTTCAGCTACGACTCCGAGCTGAACCTCCTGCGCGTCGCGGACCCGCAGGAGCGCACCTGGCAGTACGCGTATGACGCGGCCAACCGCGTGATGTCGGAGACCGACTTCAGCGGCCGCACGCTCACTTACGAAGTAGACGCCATGGGCGAGCTGATATCCCGTACCAATGGCGCAGGCCAGACCATCAGATTCAATCGGGATGCGCTCGGCCGGACGGTCGAGATGATCTACGACGGTCACGCTGCCCACTACCTTTACGACGCGTCCGGGAATCTCGTACGGGAAGTCGGGCCGGATGTCACTGTCGAGCGCGAGTACAACGCGGTCGGCCTCCTGCTCTCCGAGAGCATCAACGGCAGGGCCACTGCCTACGACTACGACGCGCTCGGCAGGCGCATCAGACGTCGCACCCCTACAGGGATCGAATCAACCTGGACTTACGACGCCGCCGGCCATCCCATTGCCCTGGAGGCAGCCGGTCACCGTATCGCCTTCGAATTCGACGAGGCTCACCGGGAAACCGCCCGCCACCTGCCCGGAAGCGTCACGCTCACCCAATCATGGGACAGGGCGGGTCAGCTCACCACGCAGCGCCTGACCCACGTACCCGGCGAGGCCGAAACCCTCCTCCAGTACCGCACCTACGCCTACCGGCCGGACGGCGTCCCGATCGAGATCGAGGAACTCACCTCCGGCACTCGCCACTTCACCCTCGATCCGAGAGGTCGCGTCACGGTCGTCGACGCGCGGAGGTGGACCGAGAGGTACACGTACGACACGGTGGGCAACATCACCCGGGCCGTAACACCCGGCGCCGACGACGGCGAGGCGGACCGCACGTTCATCGGCACCCGGATCCAGCGCAGCGGACGCACCCACTACAAGCACGATGCCGAGGGGCGCATCGTGCGCACCGTCCTTCGGCTGCTCAACGGGCAGAAGCGTGTGCAGTCCTACACCTGGAACAGCCAGAGCCAGCTCGTCGCCACGACGACCCCCGATGGGACCACGTGGCGCTACACCTACGACCCTGCCGGCCGCCGGGTCGCAAAGCAGCGACTGGATGATGGCGGGAATGTCGCCGACGAGACCTTCTTCGTCTGGGACGGCGCCCGCCTCATCGAGCAGATCACGACAGACGGCCATGCCACGTCCTGGGACTATGCGCCAGGCAGCCACCTGCCGGTGGCACAGCTCGATCGTCCCGCACGGGCAGAGATCCCGTGCCCCCGCGAGTATCCGGACGACTTGGGCAAGTGGGCCCCTCAGGCTGAGATGGACGCTCGCTTCCACGCCATAGTCACCGATCTGTCCGGAGCGCCGTCTGAACTCATCTCGGCCGATGGCGAACTGGCCTGGCAGCAACGCACCACACTGTGGGGAACCTCGCTCCCCGCCCATCTCCAGGAAGGCGGAGCTGACGGCGTCGACTGTCCGCTGCGCTTTCCCGGGCAGTACAAGGATGCCGAGACCGGCTGGCATTACAACTACCAGCGCTATTACGACCCGCAGACCGGGCAGTACGCGACTCCCGACCCACTCGGCCTGGCCCCCAGTCCGCACGACACCGCCTACGTTCCCAACCCGTACACCTGGATCGACCCGCTCGGGTTGCACTGGCAGGACCCCAACAACGGCATGAGGTTCGGGCGTGACCCCAGCCTCCCGGAGGGTGAGCGTCAGTACACGCGAGACAACCAGTACCCTTCCGAATACCGTCAGTCCACTCACGACCACATGACCAGGCACTACACGGACGAGGGCCGGGCGCAGGGAAGAACCCCGGTCGACGCCAGCGGCAACAGGATCCCGCGGGATCAGCTGACCTGGCGCGACGGGCGCGACCGGGTCATCTGGAACCCTCAAGCGGACAACCCGAGGCCGTTCAACCGTACGGTGACCTATGAACACCGTGACCCGGTGGTCCAACACTGGAACCGAGAGGGACGATTCTCTGACCGGGCCACGAGAAACGACTTCTACAACGACACCCGGCACATGGAACCGATGCACTGGAGCCAGAACTCGCGCGAAGGCGGGCGTATGACGGCCACCTATAGCCAAGAAGTCGGGGAAGGATACTCATGCAGTTGACCAGGGAGGAATCATGGACATCCGGACAGTAGTCGCCAAATTTCGCGACGTGGCGCCGCTCGTCGGCCTGGACAACGCCTGGCACTGGTCTCCAGTGCCCGGCCTCGACTTCGCTGGGGCTCTTTCCGCCGACGGGAAGCGTCTGCTACAGCTGAGCGCCCGGGACTCCTACCGCGAGGGCCTTGCCGTCGCTGCTCTGGAATTCGCTCGTGAGCACGAGGAAGAGATCTTCGCCAAGAATTCCTTCCTTGGCGCCGCGGAGGGATTCAAGGCCCCTGGATACGGATTCGACACTGTTGCAGCCGCGGCGCCCGAGGTGCACGAATTCTACGAATTCGAGAATCCCGCCCTGAATCCCCTGGTCCGCGTGGTCTTCCCGGCCTACGCCTGCGAATTCTCCGGCAGGGAAGAGCTCAAGGAGGCGGTGACCCGATTCCAGATGCTGCAGCCCAACATCCTCGACCGGGAACCCGTCCCCTTCCTCAAGATGCGCTATGCCAACACCAAGACGGGCGGCCGGAGCACCAACCCCGGACGCGGATTCACCGAGCCGCGACGCCTCGTCGAGGAGTTGGGCTGGATGGACGGCGGTGCCGGCAGTTTCGTGGAGTTCGAGAACCGCCACGGCAACGTATGGCGCGTCGAGTGGCACGGCGCCTGGTACATCGCGGACTGGGATACGGAGTCCGGTACTCCGCGAGAGATTGGCCTCGATGAACTTCTCGCGTTCGCCGAGGCCAAACTCCGCGATTGACCTGGAAGCACGTACCGGTACGGTGCTGGATGTGACGAAGCCCAGGCTGCGCGCCAGAGAATGGTCCGGGGCCGTGTGGGACGACCCGTCCGAGGTTCAGCTGCACGATCTGCTCGCTGATATGAATCTGCTGCATCGGTTTGTGATCGTCGAGCGCCTCGACGTCCCCGACCCGAGTCAGCACTACATGCAGGTCTACCTCAACGACGACAAGACCAGCGTGATCGAGTACCGCGAGGGCAGTGCGGACTTGCACTACCGAGCGGTCGTATCCGAGCCGTTCGCCATGGGGGGCTGCGACATCGCGGCCTCGGTGCTTCAGGGCTGGGCCTTCGAGCGCGAAGGATGGCGCGGCGCGCTGGCGTGGGTTCCGTGGGACGTGGAAGAGGAGAGGCCCCGGGAGGGTCGGGGGTGAATCCCCGGCATTAGGCAGTCGAACTCACAACCGGCGCTTTCACTCCGAGCGCGTTGGGCGGCTCCATGATGTCTGATGCGACCTCAGTACGACTCGCCATATACCGGCTCCTGCCGAGCGTGCGGGAGTTCCAGACGCTTCACTTCCCCGGTCCGCTGTTCGGCCTCAACCACTGGCAGCTCTAGCATGAAGAAACTCCAGACGCTGCGCCTCGACGACTCGCTTACGACCTCAAGCGCTGGCAGTTCAGAGGCTCGCCTACGGAGCCCCCACCGCTTTCGGCGCCGAATGGACCGGCGACCCGATGGCGCGCATATCCGAGTTCGCTTCCGACTCCCCGGGTGCTCCTGTGCTCAGCCCCCCGCGCCGCCGACCTGTTGCGGGACCGCCTCGTGGAGGCGGGCAGCCTGGTGCCGGTCCGCATCGACGGCTCCCTCGTGGACCACTACCTCCTCCATCTCGTGGAGCAGGTCGTCGACTGCGTGGACACGCGAAGGTCGTCGCAGCCGAAGAGGGCAACCGGGGAGATGAAGAAGACGGTTCTCCGGCCGGAGGCTCTCCCCGTCTGTCTGCCTGCCTTCCGCGTGCCGCAGTTCCCCGTCGCCGTCTACTGGAACGGTTGGGCGGTGGAGCTGCTGACCGAGGTCCTAGGCGATGACATCGAGGCCCGGCCGGTCTGGTCGGACAACCCGACGCTCACCCCCCATCCCAACCCCTGGGGCCTGTGACATGCCGTTCCGGCAACCCACGCTGCGGTCCCGCGAGCGGATCGTGGTGGCGTCCCCGGGGGCGCTCAGGCCGCTGAGCGGATTCCGCGTCACTGGGTTCCGCTCATCCGAACGCATCGGTCACGGGCGCCCGGCAGTTAGAGGCCTCCCCTCACTGACATCCGCGAGGTAGTCCGCGACATCCGCAGCGCGGCCCGTCGCCAGGCCCACGTAGCCGTCCGGGCGGATCAGGAAGAGGGTGTCCGGGGCGTCCGGGGCGTAGGCCCGTGTCGCGATGTCTGCGCTGGGCGGGATGCGGTGGATGTGGGCCCACTCGGGCCCGCCGGAGGGGAGTTCGGCCTCTCCGAAGGCCAGCAGTGTGGCGTGCGGGCCCCGGAGGAGGTCGAAGAGGCGGGAGCCGTCCGGGAGAGGGGCGTCCGGTGCGCGGTCGCCCGCGCGGAGGGCGTCCTGCGGCAGGCCCGCCCGGCGGTCGACGGCGAGGCGGGAGCCGCGGTAGTTCAGGGACAACTGCCCCGTCTCCCGGCCGCGTCGTGCGGCAGCGCCGCCCAGGTTCGCGCTCGCCCTGTGCAGGCGGGTGCTCAGGCCCAGCACGTCCGCCGCGACCGGCATCCGCTCCTCCTCGTACGAGTCGAGGAGGCCGGGCGCCGCGACCCCGCTCAGCACCAGGCCGAGCTTCCAGCCCAGGTTGTACGCGTCCTGGATGCTGGTGTTGAGGCCCTGACCGCCCGCGGGGGAGTGGACGTGCGCCGCGTCGCCCGCCAGGAAGACCCGGCCTGCCCGGAAGCGGTCCGCCATCGCCGCCTGCGGGCGGAGGTACGACGCCCAGAGGACGTCCCGGACCTCGCCGGGGGACAGGTGTGTACGGTCCGCCACCAGGTGCCGGATCCCTTCCGGGGAGGTGTCGGGGCGGCCGGTGGCCTCGACGGCGGCCGCGGCCCCGCCCCCGCCCCCGTCCTCGTACTGCGCCACCACCTGGAAGAGATCCGTGCCCGCCAGCGGGCACAGCGCGAAGCCGCCGCCCTTGGCCTTCGGCCAGACGTGCCAGTGGGAGCGCGGCAGGCCGGAGGCCGGGTCGAGGCGGATGTCGGCGACCAGCATCGGGTTCGGGTCGACTGCGCTGCCGGTCATGGCGATGCCGAATCTCCTGCGGACCGTACTGCGGCCGCCGTCGGCCGCCACTAGGTACCGGGCGCGTACGGTCCCGTCCGCCCCGTCCGCCCCGTCCGTCCCCTGCGCCCCGTCCGCGTACGCCACTTCCGCCGAGACCCCGTCCGCTTCCTGCGTCAGCCCCGTTACGGTCACGCCGAAGTCCACGCCCCCGCCCAGCTCCCGCAGCCGCCCGTAAAGGATCTCCTGCGTCCGCCACTGCGGCAGCATCCAGACCTCGTGATACGGCGCCGTGGCCGACGGCTCGGCGCGCTCCATCACGTCCCACTCGGCGCCCGGCTCGCCGTCCTCCCACACGCGCATCAGCGGGTACGGGCCTCCGGCGTCCCGTACGGCGCCGATCACTCCGAGGTCGTCGAAGACCTCCTGCGTACGCGGCTGCAGACCCTTGCCGCGCGAGCCGGGGAAGAGCCGGTCCGAGCGCTCGACCACCCGCGCCTGTACGCCTCGACGGGCCAGGTCACAGGCCAGCATCAGCCCGGTGGGGCCTGCGCCCACGATGAGCACGTCCTCAACCTCGCCCTTAACGTTGTTAAGTTCCATGGCTCGAGAGTGACTTTAACGATGTTAAGTTGTCAAGCGGGGGCCGGCGCGGCTGGGAGAATGGCCCGATGGCGACGACGCGACTCGACCGCGCGCAGGTGGTGGACACCGCGCTGCGGCTGCTCAACGAGGTGGGCCTGGAGGGCCTGACCCTGCGCCGTATCGCCAAGGAGCTGGGCGTCCAGGCCCCGGCGCTCTACTGGCACTTCAGGAACAAGCAAGAGCTGCTCGACGAGATGGCCACCGACATGCTCCGCCGCATGACCGTGCCGCTGAGCGAGGCGGAAGGGGCTCCCGGCGGCGGCGTCTCCTGGCAGGACGCGATCACCTTCACCTGCCGTGAGCTCCGCAAGGCCCTGCTCGGCTACCGCGACGGAGCCAAGGTCTTCAGCGGCACGCGCCTTACGGACCTGAGCCACATCGGCGCCTTCGACAGCTATCTCGGCGCCCTCACCGGCGCCGGATTCGCCCTCCGTGACGCCGTGAACGCGTACTTCACCTCGTACGCCTTCACCATCGGCTTCGTCATCGAGGAGCAGTCCGTGTACCCCGTGCCGGGCGGCGAGCGCGATCCGCATTACGACGTAGCGGAGCGCGCCGACCGCATCGGTGAGGAGTTCCCGCTCGCCGCGGCCGCCGGGGCCGATCTGTTCTCCGACTACGACGCGCGCTTCGAGACCGGGCTCCGGATCGTAGTGGCGGGCATCGAGCAGACGCTCAGCCCAACTGCGCCCTGACGGGAGCATAAAGGTCACTACCCTGCACAGGTGCTGTCATACGACGAATTGAGCGACGCAGAGCGGGAGTTGTGGAACGCCTTTCCCGAAGGGCGCCGAGTGGATCTGCGTACGGGCGAGCCTGAAGGCGACGACCCGGCCGGGGGCGGGCAGTGGGGGCCCGAACGCACGGTCCGGGCCGAGGTGGTCGCGGCGCTCCTGTTGGGCGCGAACCCCGTGCAGTCCGGGGCCGTCGCCTCCCTGCGACTGGCCGGTGCACGCATCACCGGCCGCCTCGATCTGGCGAGTGCGGAGATCGGGCACACCCTCTGGCTCGAGCAGTGTCGGTTGGAGGAAAGGGTGAGTTTCTACGGCGCTACGACCCGTACGATCCGGATGGCAGGCAGCTGGGTCCCCGGAATCAAAGCCGGGCTCGCCCGGATCGACGGCGGCCTCGACCTGAGCCGGTCGATTATGGAAGGCGGCCGCCTTTCGCTCATCAACGCGCGCGTGACCGGGGAGTTGGACCTGAACGGGGCCAGGATTTCGGTCCCCGGGACGTGGGCACTGTTCGCAGGCGGCCTCGCCATGGAAAGCGCCGTCTTCTGTAAGGGCCTCACCACGCAGGGCGGGCTGCGGCTGATAGGAGCTCAGCTGCCCGGGGGGCTGTTCATGCAAGGGGCACGGCTGGAGAACCCCGGCGGTGTCGCCCTCAACGCGGACAATGTGACAGCGTCGACGCTGAACTGCACCGAAGGGTTCACCGCAAGGGGAACCGTGCGGCTGCGTGGCGCTCGGATAACGGACCTGCTGACCTTCGAGGCTGCCCACTTCGAGGCAGCCTCCCTCGACGGCGACGGCGACGGCGACGGCGACGCCAGCGGCAGCGTCGGCGGTGACAGCGGCGGCGATGACGGCAGGGCTCTGGTCTGCACACGGATGCAGGCGGAGGACTTCGACTTCACACCCGCCACGCCGCCCTCGGGAGCCGTGGACCTCCGGGGAGCCCAGGTCGCGTTCTTCCATGACAGCGAGCAAAGCTGGTCCGGCGAGGTGCTGCTGGAAGGCTTCGTCTACGGTTCCATCCGGTCCGAAGCGGTGTCCCGGCGGGATGATGTCGTCCGGCGCCTGGCATGGATCCGCCGGACCCCCGGCTATACCCCACAGCCGTACGAGCAGCTCGCGGGCTGGTACCGGAAGATCGGGCACGACGACGACGCCCGGCGCGTGCTCCTCGCCAAGCAGCGCCACCGCCGTCGCACCCTGCACCCGGCCGGACGCGCGTGGGGCCATCTCCTCGACGTCACCGTCGGCTACGGCTACCGCCCGTGGCTGGCCGGGTTGTGGCTCTCCGCGCTGACCCTGCTCGGCACCCTGACGTTCGGCGCCCACACACCGACCCCGACGAAGCCGGGAGAAGGCCCCCCGTTCCGTGCCTTCATCTACACCCTCGATCTGCTGATTCCCATCGGCGGCCTCGGCCAGCGCGGTGCGTACCACTGGACGGGCGGCACCGCACAATGGCTGGCATACGCGCTGATCGCCATCGGCTGGATGCTCACGACAGCCGTCGTCGCCGGTGTGACCCGGACGCTCAACAAGAGCTGACAGGGGTCTTCGGAGGGCGGCTCCGGCCCCGCGGGCCCGGCCTCCGGCGGGGACGCTGCGGGGCTGGCTGGCACCTCGCGCTGATACCTCGTGCTGATACCTCGTGCTGATACCTCGTGCTGGCACCTCGTGCGGACACTTCGCGCCCCCGTCAGCGTTCGGCTGCCTCGGCGAGGTCGAGGAAGCCTTCGAGGACCTGCCGGTAGAGCTCCGGCTCCTCCACCATCGCGAAGTGGGCGCTCTCCTCGAACACCACCCACTCCGCGCCCGGGATCCCGTCGACCATGGGCTGGACGAGCGCGGGCGTCATCTCGTCGTGGCGCCCCGAGGTGACCAGGACGGGAAGGTCGAGTTCCGCGAGCCGGGCGGTGGCGTCCCAGTCCTTGAGGTTGCCGGTCACGTTCCATTCCGGTCCCTGCATGGTCCCGTACAGCTCCTCGTTCACGGCGGTGAACGACCGCATGACATGGTCCGGGAAGGGGACCTTCCGGCAGATCCACCGCGTGTAGTACGCCATGGCCGCTTCGAGGTACGCGGGATCCTCCGTCGTGCCCGCCGCCTCATGCCGGTCGATGACGTCCTGGACGTCGGCGGGGAGGGAGTTCTTGAGCCGCCGGGTCTCGGCCGCGAAGGCGGGGAGACTGGCACAGGTACTGGCCAGCACGAGACCGATGACACCGGGCGCCCGCCCCAGGACGTACTCGAGCGCGAGCCAGCCACCCCAGGAGTGGCCGAGCAGATGGATCCGCTCGAGGCCGAGGGCGTCCCGTACGGTCGCGATCTCGTCGACGAAGGTGCTCATCCGCCAGAGCAGCCGGTCGTCCGGGCGGTCGGACCGGCCGCAGCCGAGCTGGTCGTAGAAGACGACGGTGCGGCTGCCGGATGCCGCCAGCGCGGCCAGATCCTCCAGGTAGTCGTGGGGCATGCCCGGGCCGCCGTGGAGGACGAGCAGCGGGGGTATTGCGCCGGGCGTGGGGAGGGGGCCGATGACGCGGTACCACGTGCGGTAGCCGCGGAACGGGACGGTTCCTTCGGTCGTGACGGGCATGGCGTAACCCTGCGTCCCTCACATCAGGAGTTTCTTCCTGCCACGAGGCACCGACCCGGATTTCCGGCCAGGCTCAGGGATCAAATCCAGAGCCTTGAGGAAGGCGTCTTCACCTTTTCCGTGCGGGGCTTGTCGAGCCAGCCAGTCGCAGAGCGTCTGCCATATCGCCGCGTAGCGGATCGACAGTTCGTGGACGTTCTTCGACTCCAGCGGACCCACGCCGTCCGCCGCGGCCTCCGTGAGCATGTCGATCCATTCCTCGTTCCGCGAGCACAGGTCGCCGGCCGTCCTCGTATGCTCCTCCAGCCTTGTGAGCACCTTGCTGTGGTCTTCGGAGGATTCCCGGCCGTCCCGGCCGGCCCCGTCCGGGAGCATCGGGGGCGGGAACCCCGAGGTGGCACACACGGCCGGATCGCTGATGACCTGCACGGAGCGTACGAGTTCGACGCGGTCCCGCCATTGGCGGATGCGGTCGGCGGCGGCGATCTTCTGTGTCCACTGCCAGAGTTCGCTCTCGGCCCGGAGCCAGGCGGCCGCGGAGCGAACGTCGATGTCGGCAGCGTTCGCGGCTCGCCGGAGCCAGACCTGCTCCATCACTTGTGCCGTCTTCTCGAGGAGCCGGGAGTCGTAGTCCCTCTTCTGTTCGGCGGTCCAGTCGATCGGCGGGGTCTGATCGGAGACGTGCGGGCGGGGGTACGCGGTCCGCGCAAAGCTCTTGAAGCGGTCCTCGCCCCGGAGTGGCGCCAAATCCGGATCTTCCTTGACCAACCACGTCCGCTCCACTGTTGTGAAGCCACCTCTCGGTACCAGAACCGCTTTCTCCAGCCTTCTGACAGCACGCTCGATGAGGCCGTTCTTGCTGTCCTCCTTGTTGTCCTCGGAGCCGTCGCAGAATGTGAATCCCGGGTCCATTGCCACGGCATAGACACAGGCGCTGTTGTAGTACGTCAACCAGTCACGACGCGGCCAGATGAACAGGCGTCTGCGGGCCCTGTCGATCCAGTGATCGAGGTTCGCGACCTTCATGTTCTTCTGTTTGATCGCGGGGCCGGTACGCCAGGCATAGGGTCGGCGCCAACCCTCCGGCGCAGCGGCCTCGTCATCAATGCTCGCCTTGGCCTTGGCCTTGGCCTTGGCCGTGGCCGTGGCCGTGGCCTTGGCCGTGGCCGTGGCCAACCGGAGTGGCCCCCATACCTTTTGATTGACCCGGAAGGCGCCCTGGGTCAGGGACTGCTGCGCGCCGCGGACGCTCTGAACGTAGGCGGACGGCCAGAGGAATCGTATCCGGCTCCACAGCGAGTCGATCCAGTAGAGTCCGAAGACGCGGGCCCGTCGGTCATCGGCGGCAAGCCGATGCGTCTCCTGTGCGCTGGCTCTCTGGAATATCAAACGGACCTCGGCTTGCGCCTGCTCCCTCAGTGCGGATCTGATACGTTCCCGAGCTCCGCGCTCGTCCTCCCCGGATATCCTGGCGAAATGTCCACGGTGTTCTATCTTCGGCAATCCGACGGCGGTCTGCCAGTAACGGTCCTCAAGGACGGGAATCAGGGCTTTTCGCGTCCTGCTGGAGGAACTGCTCTGGTTGCACCATTGTTCTGCCGTCACATCGGACGTACCGAGGATGATGGAATTCCTGTAGCGCAGGCCAAGGGTTTGACGGAATCGTCGCGGGTGAATGAGATAGCGGAGCCGACGCGGGCTCGGCTTCCAACAGCGCTCCCACAGGCGTTTGTTGTAGTGGTGGGCGGTCTGGCCGTCGAGTGACAGTGCCCTCTGGCAGGTGTCGAGCGCGTCGATGTGCAGCTGGAGCTTCTCCTGCACTTCCGCCAGTTCGGCCCGCAGATACGGGTTCACGGGATCGAGCCTGATGGCTTCGTAATACCGTGCCAAGGCCTCGTGATAGCGTCCCGCGCGGCCGTACCAGACCGCCTTCTGATAGGCCTCGTACAGCTCGGGCTTCAGCTCCCTGCCCCACCACGGGCGCCAGGGAGGCCGTCTCCCGGCACGGGTCACGGGGAGCAGCGTACTGACCACCCAGCATCCGGCCTTGTGGATGACCTCATCCCAGTCGCTCGCCCATACGGTCATCGCACGCGAGCCGCCGAACACATACGCCGTGACGGTCACCGTTACACCGAGCCTGTCCGGCTCCTCCTCCCGGACCCGGAGCACTCCGCCGACCCGATAAGCCAGCTTCGGCCTCAGTCTGCTGAGCAGTCGCGGCAGGAGCGTCCCCAGCTTGTTCGGCTCGATCTCGATGTCGCCCAGCAGTTCCAGAAAGCTCGTTTCAGGAGCCTGGGCGGGCAGTGTGGTCGGCGCGTACATGCTGCTCTCGGACAAGTGCCGGCGAAATTCGGCAGTCAAGTCGTCGATGGGCGGACTCACCAGGGCCGCGGGTGTTGCATCTTCGAGTTTCTGCACGTCGACCGGGCCCGGCTTGTACGCCACCCAGGCTCGTGTCGCTCTCCAGTACACGTAGAGGAGCAGCAGGATGTACGCGATGAATGCCATGCGCTGGCCTATGGGGAGGCCTTCGCTCTCCTTGAACACCCGGCCGAGACCGCCGCACACCTGCCCCAGCCACCCGATGAGATTCTGTACCGGCGGCCACATCCAGTCGTCCCACGAGGTGTCTCCCCAGGCTCGGTGATCTTCGCCTGCCCACGCAAGCAGGCCGAGCAGCCCGGCAGTCCCCACGCCGGTCCACGCCCACCAGGCGATGAAACGGGGAGCCGGCAGGGGAGCCGTCAGACTGAGTTCGTTTTCGCCTCGGCGGTTGAACATGGCCATCCACCCCGCGGTGGGAACCGCGTCCGTCAGGCCCTTTCGGCAGGCACCCTGGTGGGGATCGTCGGGAGCACGACACCGTTGCCCACCAGCGCGACATGCTCCAGGCTGCGGCCCGACACCGCGACCTCGAAGAGATCCGGAAGCGCGTAGTCCTCGGCCGCATCGCGGTCGACCTGGTAGCCGAGATCCGCGAGGCTCGCCACCGTCATGCGGCTCAGCGGATTGCCCGCGCCGCCGATGTTCGGCGACATCAACTCGTGGTCGAAGACGCTCTCGCGCCAGTGGCCGCCCGCGCTTCCCGCGCCGCCGACGTTCGCGACCGGTACGGGTGCGGGCTGTCCGTTCCGTTTCAGCTTGCCGAACTCCTCCATGGCGCCGGGGCCGACGAAGGTCGGATTGCGGCCGGGGAAGTCCTTCAGGAAGCCGAAATCGGTCCAGATGGTCCCGATGCCCAGCACGTGGCCCATCTCGTGAGTGATGACATCGAGGAGTGTGCCTTCGTCTTCCATATTGGCCAGGTCGGCCTTGTCGAATCTCATGATCCCCTTTGCGGGGAGCAGAGCCCCGGTTGCCGCCGACTCGTCCCGGAGGTGGGTCGGACCCGCCTCTCCGAGGGTGTCGCCGATGCCGTCGATCGCAACGCCCTCGGCATCGATCAGGAGGTCGTCGACCACGACTTCGCCGGTGAGGTCACGGATGATCACGGTCTGCAGATCACCCACAATGACCCGTGCCCAGCGGTCGGCGGCTCGAGCGAAGGCGCTTTTCTGGCCGCTCGTCAATCCTCCGAGGAACCGGACTTCTATCTGGAACGGCGACGTCGTGTCGGCCAGCTCGGCCGCGCGGCCGGCGTCGGCGACGGCCCGGTACGTCTCGACGGCGCGTGTGATCTGCCTGCCCATGGCCACTACTCCCCTCGTGCGCAGCCAGGTCTGTCCCTCAAAACCACGCTACCGAGGAAGGTTGTTGTAGACAGGGCAACCAATTTCCTGCGTTCGCCGCCGTGTGGAAGGTCTTGCCCGACGCCGTAAGTCGATACGCCTACGGGAATCGCGCCTACCGTCGCGGCGACGTCAGCGCCTTCTTGATCCGCGGGGTCAGTGGTGTCTCCACGAACCGGTACAGCAGCCACGCCAGCACCAGCATCGAGGCGACGGCCCCCGGCAGCGTCACGTACGACGGCAGCCCGAACGTCCGGTGCAGGACGTGGACCGTGACCCAGCCCAGGTGTTCGTGCACCAGGTAGAAGGGGTACGTCAGCGCGCCCGCCACCGTCAGCCAGCGCCAGTTCGCCCACCGCAGGTACCCCAGCGCGATCGCGCCCACCGCCACGAAGCCCATCGTCACCACGGCCACGATCCCGTAGGACGGGCGGTACGAGAAGAAGTCGGGGTTCGGCGGGTGCCACAGCCGGCTCACCGCATAGTGCTGGCCGATGAGCCAGCCTGCCGCGACGATGCCCCAGGCCGTCGTGTCGCGGCGGTCGCGGTGGACCAGGTAGAGCCCGATGCCGCCGATGAAGAACGGCGCGTACTCCGGCATCAGGACCACGTCGAGCAGCGGCTCGTTCGCGGCGTCCGCGACCGCTGCGCCCAGCGTCCACACCGCGCAGAACAGGACTATCCGCTGCCGGGTCGCGCCCGGCAGGATGACGAAGAGCGCGAAGAGGGCGTAGAAGCGGAGTTCGGCCCAGAGGGTCCAGCAGACGCCCAGCACGCGGTCGACGCCCAGCGGCTGCTGCAGCATCGTCAAGTTGACCAGGGCATCGCTCGGCGAGACCGCGTCGTAGGCGACCCACGGGACCGCGAAGACCGCTGTCACCAGGATGATCGCGGCCCAGTACGCCGGGAACAGCCGCGAGACGCGCGAGGCGAAGAAGGAGCGCAGCGGGCGGCCCCAGCCGCTCATGCAGATGACGAAGCCGCTGATGACGAAGAAGACCTGCACACCCAGGCAGCCGTACGCGAAGACCTGGGAGGCCGTGGGGAACTGGACGTTCGGCGACGTTCCCCAGGCATCGCCGATCTCGCCGTCACGGCCGCCGAAGTGGTAGAAGGCGACCATCAGCGCTGCTATAAGGCGCAGACCGTCGAGAGCGCGCAGACGGTGGGCAGGGGGCGCGCTGCGTATGCTGCGCGCCCCTGGACTGTGACTTGGGGCGGTCGCTCCCCGGGCTCCAGGGCCTCCCGGTGAGGTCGTCTCTCCCGGTGAGCTCTTCGGGAGGGTGGTGCCGGCGGTGAACGTCATCCGAACGCGGCCCTCTTCTTCACCAGCCGGCGCTGTACGGCGCGGGCCCTGCGCGCGACCCTGCGCACCGTCGCGTTGCGCGGCAGGAAGGCGAGCTGGGACGGGATCGCGCCGGGCAGGGCGAGGGACGTGAGCCGGCGCCGCTTGAAGTAGCGCCAGGTGTGCGGGGTGAGCTTCGTGGAGAGGTACCGCTCGGCTTCGGGGCGCAGGCTCGGGTAGATCTGCGCCTGCATCGCGTAGCCCACGGCCCTGATCAGGCCGGTGAGGCGGTCCTCGACCTCGGCGGCGCCGGGCGGGGTCCAGGCCGTGACCGCCGCCTTGTCGGTGAGCTCCGGCAGCAGCGCATCGACGATGGTGACCGGGACGCGGTTGCTGTTCTGGTACGGGGCGAGCCGCTCGAGCAGCAGATCGGTGCCGGTGCGCGCGACCGGCAGCTCGTACAGCGCGCTCGCGGTCAGCAGCGCGGTCGAGAAGCAGCCGGCGACGAGCGCGGGGCGCATCTTCTGATAGAGGACCTCGGCGAGCAACGGCGAGTCGAGGACGGTCAGTTCGACGCCGAGCTCCCCGGCCTCCTTCTCCAGCATCCGCGACCAGCGGGCCGGGGCCGTCGGGTGCGGCTTGAACACGACCTTGCGGTGGCCGAGTTCCGCGGCGCCGCGCAGCATCGTCACGTGCAGCCGCTCCTCCTCCTCGCTGGTGAGGATGTCGAGGGCGGACAGGTACTGGCCGAGCAGCAGTGCGGGCCCCTCGACCTGCGGGAGGTCCGCGGTGTCCGCGTCCTCGGCCAGCTCGGCGAGAACCTTGGTGAAGCCCGACGTCGGGACGATGTGCGGTTCCACGCCGAACTCGGTGAGCAGCAGCGGCCGCAGGCCCGGCACCAGGTCGAGGTGGAGGAGCCGGCGGATACGGGTGCCGACCAGCGGGTCGAGCTTGTTGCGCGTCGGCCCGTAGCTCATCAGGCCGTCGGCGTAGACGTCGATCGGCGCGCCCGTGAAGAGCTGGGCGAGCGCCAGCGCCGGGTTGACCTGGATGGACTCGACGGCCAGCTCGACCTGGTCGTCGCCGAGGTCCCAGAGCAGCCGCAGATGCCGCTCCCACAGCGGTACGTCGTCCATCCGCGGCGACCAGCCGCCCGGGTGGAAGGGGAAGATCGTCTCGTTCCAGGACAGCACCCGGTCGAAGCGGCGGCGCAGCCGCTGGAAGCCGGGCATGGCGTCCACGGCCGGAGTCGTCTCGGGGGTGGCCGCGTTGTTGCTCACCAGCAGGATGCGCTGGTCGGCCGGGTCGAAGAGGTCCGAGTCCAGGGCGGCGGCGAGCGTGGCGGCGCCGTACAGGGTGGAGGCGAAGAAGATCTGGGTCTTCCTGCTGCCCTTGCTCCGGGGGGAGGGGAGCGCGGCCATCAGGCGGCCACCTCCGCCGGGACGGGACGGCGGCGCAGCCGCCGCAGCCGGGAGGCGCGCTCATAGTCCATCGAGTCGAGTGCCTCCTGCAGGACGTCCTGCGGCATGCGCTTCAGGGCGGCCGCGCTCATCGACCGCAACTTACGTGCCACGGGTGGTTCGAACCTCTCGATGCTGCCGAGATGATGGGAAATGATGGCGCAGTAGGTGCGCACCGCCTTGGGAAGCAGCGATGCGGCTTCCGGGTCCTTCGCCGTCTCGTCGATGACCTGGTCGAAGGCGCGGATGAAATCGAGCTGCCTGACATCCCCGATCTGGGTCAGGGACGAGGCGACTCCGCGCCGGTAGTAGACGCCCAGCAGGCCGACGACCGCGAAGGACTTGGCCTCCCGGTGCAGCCGCCAGATCCACGGCCGGTCCTCCGCCGTCCGCAGTCCGTGCCGGAAGTGCAGCAGCCCGTCGTCGAGCAGCCGCCGGTGGTAGATGCCCGCCCAGGCGTACGCGTAGTCGACGGAGGTCGAGCGGTCGGCGGGCAGGATCGCGTCCCGGGGGTTCATGACGACACCGCGCCTGCCGTGCGGGACGCGGGTGATCGAGCGCGCCCGCGCCGTGCACTGCACATGGTCCGTGCGGAGGAAGTCGCAGCCCAAGTCCTCTATGGCCGTGAGGAGTTCCTCGTAGTAGCCGGGCCTGAGCCAGTCGTCGCCGTCGAGGAACGTCAGATACTCGCCGCGCGCGGCGTCGAGGCCGGTGTTGCGCGCGGTGGCGAGACCGCCGTTCTTCTCGTGCCGTACGACGACGGCTCCCGGAAGGTCGCGCGCGGCACGGTCGAGGATTTCCGGAGTCTCGTCGGCCGAGCAGTCGTCGACGAGAATGAATTCGAAATCCTGTCTGGCGTTCGCGCGGAGACTTCTCAGGGTGTCGGGCGCGTAGGTCTGCACGTTGTAGAACGGCACGATGACGGAGAGCTTAACCACCCGCGAGACGGTAGGTGGGTCCCTGGCATTCGTCTTGACGTGTGGTGATCCTGTGGGTGAACGAAATATGGCGGAACAGTTAACCCGCCGCTCTCACGTGTCGATTCTCCATCCGTCGACTTGCTGTTAACCCTTTGTTGCGACCGAGTTGGGCCGCCAATCGGAATGGCTTCCTAGCGTCTTCGACGTGCCAGCAAGTATCAGTCCTCGTCCGCGGGTAGCCGTGCTCGCCGATTCCGATACGCGGTGGAAATGGGGCGCTCTCACCGCAAACCGCATCGTATCGGACATTCAGTTCGACGGCTTTCTCCTGCGCGGCCGCGCGACCCCCACGGCCCGGCAGCTCGAAGAGGTGGGCGTGCGCGCGGAATCGCTGCGCGAGGTCACCGGCGTCGAATTCCTGCGGACCATGGGCCGCGAAGCGTACGACGTCGTCGTGCTGGCAGGTGTCGGCGGCGCCGTCCAGGCCATGCTGCACGGCCTCGCCCGCGCCTGGGAAGGCCGCGCGAAGCGGCCCGTCGTCGTCACCGGCTATGTAGGGGTCGTCTACGAGAAGCTCTCCGACGGCCTGCTACTCCGCCACGGCGCGGACCTGGTGCTCGCCAACTCCCGCCACGACGCGGACCGCTTCCGCGCCGTGTACGAGGGAGTGGGCGCCGACGCGGGCAGCGTCGTCGAGACCGCGCTCCCCTTCCTCGGGGGCGCGCGCTACGACGAGGAGGCCCGGGAGGGCCGCCCCTTCACCGTCGTCTTCGCCACCCAGCCCTCCGTGCCGGTCAGCCGCACCGACCGCACGTACCTGCTGCGCCGTGCCGCGGAGCACGCCCGCAAGCACCCCGAGCGCGAGGTCCTCGTCAAGCTGCGCAGCAAGCCCGGTGAGCACACCACGCACATCGAGGAACTGCCGTACCAGAAGCTCGCGGCGAAGATCCCCGGCGGCCTTCCCACCAACTGCACCCTCGTCTACGGGCACATGGGCGAGGTCCTGGACCGCACCGACCTGCTGGTCACGGTCAGCTCCACCGCCGCGCTCGAGTCGCTGCACCGGCGCATCCCCACCGCCGTCCTCACCGACCTGGGCGTCCGCGAGGTGCTCGGCAACCACCACTTCCTCGGCTCGGGCTGCCTCGCCTCCTGGGACGAGCTGGACGCCGGGTACCGGCCCGCGCCGGACGCGCTCTGGCTGAGCCGCCAGGGCGTGGCCGCCAACGGCTCTTACGAGACCGCGTTCGAGGCGGCGCGCGAGCGGGTCGCCGAGCTGCTCGCGGCGGACGAACTGCCGCCCATCGCGCCGTACTACACGACCGCCACCGCGCCGGGCTACCTGCCCGGCATCCTCGCCCGGCACCACCTCGACCCCAAGGGCGAGCCGATGCCCGGCGCGAGCGCCGTGAGCGAGGAGACCGGCGGCGTACGGCGGATCGTGCGCAGCGCCGTACGGGACGTGGCGCGCGGCGCCTACCGGCACGGCGTCCAGCGGGTGGCCCCGGTCATCCGGCGGATGGGGGAGCTGTGACCGAACGACAACCGGCTGCCGGGACGCAGCCATCTGACCTCCCCGAAGGAGCCCTCATGCCCCCCACCGTGCTCGCCGTCATCCCCGCGAGGGGCGGGTCGAAGGGCGTACCCGCCAAGAACCTCGCCGCCGTCGGGGGCGTGCCCCTGGTGGTGCGCGCCGTGCGCGAGTGCCTGGCGAGCCGGATCGTCACCGATGTCGTCGTCTCCACCGACGACGCGGGCATCGCGGCGGCGGCCCGGGGCGCGGGCGCCGACGTCGTGCAGCGGCCCGCCGCCATCGCGGGTGACACCGCCACCAGCGAGGCCGCCGTCCTGCACGCCATGGACGCCCACGAGGCGATGCACGGCCGGGCCGTGGACGTCGTCCTGCTCGTCCAGTGCACCAGCCCCTTCCTCATCCGCGAGGACATCGACGGCGTCGCCGGGGCCATCGTCGAGGACGGCGCCGACAGCGCGCTGACCGTCGCGGCCTTCCACGGCTTCGTCTGGCGGGACGGCGACGACGGCGCCAACGAGGCCGACGCGGCGGACGGCGCCTACGGCGTCAACCACGACAAGTCCTACCGCCCGCGCCGTCAGGACCGGCCCCAGGACCTCCTGGAGACCGGCGCCGCGTACGCCATGAACGCCGAGGGCTTCCGCAAGGCCGGGCACCGCTTCTTCGGGCGCACCGCACTCGTACGGACCGACCCCGCGCGCGTGCTCGAGGTCGACGATCCGCACGACCTGGCGCGCGCCCGCGCGCTGGCGCCCCTCCTCGACGCGCCGCGCCCCGGTGCGCTCCCCACCCGCGACGACATCGACGCGGTGGTACTCGACTTCGACGGCACCCAGACGGACGACAGGGTGCTCGTCGACTCCGACGGACGGGAGATGGTCGCCGTGCACCGCGGCGACGGGCTCGGCATCGCGGCCCTGCGCCGCGCCGGGCTGAACCTGCTGATCCTGTCCACGGAGCAGAACCCGGTCGTCGCCGCACGGGCCCGCAAGCTGCAGCTGCCCGTGCTCCACGGCATCGACCGGAAGGACCTCGCACTGAAGCAGTGGTGCGAGGAGCAGGGCATCGCCCCTGAGCGCGTGCTCTACGTCGGCAACGACGTGAACGACCTGCCGTGCTTCGGCCTTGTCGGCTGGCCCGTCGCGGTCGCCGGTGCGCACGACGTCGTGCGCGGCGCCGCACGCGCGGTCACCTCCACCCCCGGTGGCAACGGGGCGATCCGCGAGATCGCCTCCTGGATTCTCGGCCCCTCCCTCTAGAGAAGGAACTGTTTTACATGAGCAACACCCCCCGCCTTCGCACCCTCGGCGACAAGATCGCCGGGCCGGGCCGTCCCGTCTACATCACCGGCGAGATCGGCATCAACCACAACGGCGAGCTCGAGAACGCGTTCAAGCTGATCGACGCGGCCGCCGACGCCGGCTGTGACGCCGTCAAGTTCCAGAAGCGCACCCCGGAGATCTGCACCCCGCGCGACCAGTGGGACATCGAGCGCGACACCCCCTGGGGCCGGATGACCTACATCGACTACCGGCACCGCGTCGAGTTCGGCGAGGACGAGTACCGCCGGATCGACGACTACTGCAAGTCGAAGGGCGTCGCCTGGTTCGCGTCCCCGTGGGACACCGAGGCCGTCGCCTTCCTGGAGAAGTTCGACGTCCCGGCCCACAAGGTCGCCTCCGCCTCGCTGACCGACGACGAGCTGCTGCGCGCCCTGCGCGCCACCGGCCGCACCATCATCCTGTCGACCGGCATGTCGACCCCGAAGCAGATTCGCCACGCGGTCGAGGTGCTGGGCAGCGACAACATCCTGCTCTGCCACGCCACCAGCACGTACCCGGCGAAGGCCGAGGAGCTCAACCTGCGGGTGATCCACACCCTGCAGGCCGAGTACCCGAACGTGCCGATCGGCTACTCCGGCCACGAGACCGGCCTGCAGACCACGCTCGCGGCGGTCGCCCTCGGCGCCACCTTCGTCGAGCGCCACATCACCCTCGACCGCGCCATGTGGGGCTCCGACCAGGCCGCCTCGGTCGAGCCGCAGGGCCTGCAGCGCCTCGTCCGTGACATCCGGACGATCGAGGAGTCGCTCGGCGACGGCGTCAAGAAGGTCTACGAGAGCGAGCTCGGCCCGATGAAGAAGCTCCGCCGCGTCGCGGGCGTCATCGCCGAGTCCGAGGCCGGTGACCGCGAGCCGGCCGCGGTCTGACCATCACCTGCGGTGAGCGAGGACCGGGCATCAGGGCGGCCGGCGAACCGGCCGCCCACGCCCGCGCCCGCACTTCGGCGCGGATGTCCCAACCGCCCGACCGTATGGGGGCGGGTGGTTGGGAACGCGGCGCGCAGCGCCGCCACCGGGGCGGCCCGTCCGCCCCGGCCTCCGGCCGGATCCCGGCGCCGCCGCACGAGAACACGGGGTGAATTTCGGTGAGCCGACCTGAGGGGACTGCGGGTCCGTCCCCGTCCCTGTCCCCGTCCCCGGACGTGCCGGCGGCACGGCGAGAGCCGCTGCCCGCGGACCGCTTCCGGGGCCCGGCCGACGAGGCCGGGAACCTGCCCGCGAGCGGGCAGGACCCGGCGCCCGCGCATCCGGGTGCCGAGCCGCTGACTCCGTCCCCGGCGCACCCGGCCGATGCGGGACGCACGCGGGCGGCAGAAGACACGAAGGCCCCGCCGATGTCCCATCCGCCCGCGGCACAAAACCCCGCGCCTGGGGCACCGACCAGTGCACCCACGGCCCAGGGCCCCGTGTTCTTGGCCCCTGACGCTGCCTCCGCGGCACCCCGCAGTGCGCCCGCGGCAGCTGACCCCGCGCTTTCGGCGCCGGACGGTGCGCCCGCGCCCCAGGGCCCTGCGCTCTCGGCCCCGGGCAGTGGACCCGCGGCATCGGACGCCCCGCCTGTGGCAAAGGGCGGTGCGCCCGCGGCAGCTGACCCCGCGCTTTCGGCGCCGGGCAGTGGACCCGCGGCATCGGACGCCCCGCCTGCGGCGCCGGGCAGTGCGCCCGCGGCAGCTGACCCCGCGCTTTCGGCGCCGGACGGTGCGCCCGCGCCCCAGGGCCCCGCGCTCTTGGCCCCGGGCAGTGGATCCGCGGCATCGGACGCCCCGCCTGCGGCAAAGGGCGGTGCGCCCGCGGCATCGGACGGCGCGCCCTCGGCACCGTGCAGCGCGCCCGCTGCACCCGGCCCCGCGCCTGCGGCACCCGGCCCCGCTCCTGCGGCACCCGGCAGTGCATCCGCGGCAGTTGACCCCGGGCCCTCGGCTCCGAGCAGTGCGCCCGCGGTTCCCGCGTATGCGGGATCGGAGCGGGCGGCCGGGGACACCCTTGCCTTCGTCGAGAGCCCCGTCCAGCTGCTGAACGTCCTGGAGTGGGCGTACGCGGACGCGCTCCGGGCCGCGGGCAGGGCCGCCGGGACCGGATCGGGACCTGTCGTCCCCGCGCAGGGTGCTGGGCGCGCGGAGGACCTCAGCGCGAGCGGCGGCGGCGTCGGCGGCGACCCGCAGGGCCGCGCCGCGGCGCCCGCGGCCCGCCCCCCGCACCGTGACGGCGGAGCCGTCACGGTGGTCGTGCTGTCGCCGAACGACCCCATGACCCGCGGCCAGCTGCGCCGCATGGCGGAGCTCGCGCGCGACGAAGGGTTCAGCGTGCGCTGGGAGGACGCGCGGGGCGGGGCCGGGGCGCCGTTCCAGACCATCGGCGCGCTCGCGCCCGCGCTGCGCCGGGCCCGGCGGATCGTCATCGGCGACCCGTTCTCCCGGTACGTCCAGCTGCTGCTCACCCTGGCCCGCGCCCGGGAGCTCGTCGTCGTGGACGACGGGACCGCCACCATGGAGTTCGTCTCCCAGCTGGCCCGCGGCGAGCGCCTCGTGCGCTGGCACCGCACCGGCCGCGGCGGAGGAGCGCGCGACGCGGTCTTCGCTCCCATCTCCGCCGTCGCGCGCCGCAGGCTGACTCCCCGCGAGGGCCGCAGGACCGTCGAGGTGTTCAGCTCGATGCCGGTCGAGCCGCCGGACGGGGTCCTGGTCACCGCCAACGACTTCGCCTGGACCCGGGCCCGCTTCGGGCCGCCCTCGATCACCAGGGGCGCGGACCTGGTGGGCACCTCGCTCGCCGAGACCGGTGTCGTCGACCTCGACCGCTACATCGGGGCCGTCGGCGCCCTGGCCCGCACGCACGGCGCCACCCGCTACTTCGCGCACCGCCGCGAGAGCGCCGAGAAGCTGAAGCGGCTCTCCGAGGAGACGGGCCTGGAGATCGTACGGCCCGACCTCCCGCTGGAGCTGATCGCACGCCGCGGCCCCATAGGGCGTACGATCCTGAGCTTCCCTTCGACCGTGGTGCACACCCTGCCGCTCGCGCTCGCGGGTACGGAGGTGAAAGTCGCCGTCTGCGACATCGATCCGGCCTGGCTCACCGACACCGCGTCCCCGCGCGCCCAGGGCTTCCTGTCCGGGGTCACCGGCACCGCACGTGACGTGCACCGACTGCCGTCCGTGCCCGCGGTGGCGCCTTGAGAAGTTAACCCTCTTTCATACCCCTCCGCGGGTCCGCGCATGCGGGCCGCGGCTGCTTTTTCTCACCCCATCCGGCTGAACTTTTGTTGATCGAAGGACAGTTGCCTGGTAGGCAGTCGTACCCTTCAGAGGGTGAACCAACTGATGTCCCCCGAGACCGACGCCGGCCTGCCTGCGGATCCCGACCTCCCCGGGAGGGTCCCGGACGCGCTGCGCGCCGAGCTCATCGCCTTCCGGCGCGACCTCCATATGCACCCCGAGCTGGGCCACCAGGAGTTCCGTACGACCGCCGCCCTCATGGCGCGGCTGGAGCAGGCCGGACTCCAACCGCAAGTCCTCTCCGTCGGCACCGGGCTCATGTGTGACATCGGTACGGACGCGGGCGGCTGGGACGGCGTACAGCCCCTGCTGGCGCTGCGGGCGGACATCGACGGCCTGCCGATTCCGGACACCAAGACCGTGTCGTACCGGTCGACGGTGCCCGACCGCGCGCACGCCTGTGGGCATGACGTGCACACAACCGTCGTGCTCGGCGCGGGCCTGGTGCTGGCCGAGCTGGCCCGTGAGGGCCGGCTGCCGCACCCGGTCCGGCTGATCTTCCAGCCCGCCGAGGAGGTGCTGCCCGGCGGGGCGCCCGACGCGATCGAGTCCGGGGTGCTCGACGGCGTCGGGCGGATCGTCGGGCTGCACTGCGACCCCAAGGTCGAGGTCGGCAGGATCGGACTGCGGACCGGACCGATCACCTCCGCCTGCGACCGGCTCGAGGTGGCGCTGGACGGCCCCGGCGGCCACACCGCGCGTCCGCACCTCACCACCGACCTGGTCACGGCCGCCGCGAAGGTGGCCACAGAGGTCCCGGCGCTGATCAACCGCCGTATCGACAGCCGCTCCGGGCTGGCCGTCACCTGGGGGCGCATCCAGGCCGGGCACGCCTGCAACGTCATCCCGCAGCACGCCGAGCTCTCCGGCACCGTCCGCTGCCTCGACCTCCCCGCCTGGCGCGCGGCCCCCGATCTGGTGCACGCTGCCATCGACGAGGTCGCGGCCCTGCACCGCGCCAAGTCGCAGATCAACTACATCCGAGGGGTCCCGCCCGTGGTCAACGAACCGGGCAGCACCGCGCTGCTGCGCGACGCGATGGCCGTACGGCGCGGACCCGAGCACATCGAGGACACGGAACAGAGCCTCGGCGGCGAGGACTTCTCCTGGTATCTGGAGCAGGTGCCCGGCGCGATGGCGCGGCTGGGCGTCCGGCCCGTCGGGGACACCACCCGGAGGGACCTGCACTGCGGTGATTTCGACGTGGACGAAGGCGCCATTCAGGTCGGCGTGGAGCTCTTCACGGCTGCCGCGATGCTCGGCGGACACCGTCCGTAACCGGACGTACGTGTCGCCGTCGGCTCCGCTTCGCGTCGATCCGATAACGGCTTCCAACCAGGTCTTTATCTGACATCTACGCGCGTTACGATGCCGCGAAGCCAGCGCCGGAAGAGGCGCTTTCAGCCGAAGGGGAAGTCCTCTTGCGTCGGGTAATAAAGATCGCAGCAGCGAGCGTCGCATCGGCGGCCCTCGCCTTCACCGTTACTTCCTGTGGAGAGAGCTCCACCGAGTCCGCCGGCTCCGGCGGCGACCTCAAGGCCGGTGTCGCCTACGACGTGGGTGGTCGCGGCGACCACTCCTTCAACGACTCCGCGGCCCGCGGCCTGGACAAGGCCAAGAAGGACCTCGGCGCCGACGTCAAGGAGCTCACCGCCAACGAGGGCGACACCAACGCCGACCGTGCCGACAAGCTGGCCCAGCTGGCCGAGGCGGGTTACAACCCGGTCATCGGCGTCGGATTCGCCTACCGGAACGCCGTCGAGGCGACCGCCAAGGACTTCCCTGACACCCGGTTCGCCATCGTCGACTCCGAGATCGAGGCGAAGAACGTCACCAACCTGGTCTTCGCCGAGCAGGAGGGCTCCTACCTCGCAGGCGTCGCCGCCGCGCTGAAGACCAAGACCAACAAGATCGGCTTCATCGGCGGCACGGACAACCCGCTGATCCTCAAGTTCCAGGCCGGCTTCGAGCAGGGTGTCGCCGACACCAACCCGAAGGCCAAGGTCACCTCGGAGTTCCTGGCCGAGACCGAGAAGGGCTTCGGCCTGCCCGACAAGGGCCTGCAGTCCGCCGAGGGCCAGCTCGCGGGCGGCACCGACGTGATCTACCACGCCGCGGGCGGCTCCGGCACCGGTGTCATCGAGGCCGTGGGCAAGGCCAAGAACAAGGGCGCCTGGGCCATCGGCGTGGACTCCGACCAGGCTCTGCAGCCGGGTCTCGCCGCGTACAAGGACCGCATCCTGACCTCGATGGTCAAGAATGTGGAAGGCTCCGTCTACGAGCTCATCAAGAGCGTCAAGGACGACAAGCCGCTCACCGGCACCCAGCGGTTCGCGCTCAAGGACGGCGGCATCTCGCTGGCCACCACCGGCGGTCACATCGACGACATCAAGCCGAAGATCGACGAGGCCAAGAAGAAGATCGAGAGCGGCGAGATCAAGGTCCCGACCACTCCGAGCAGCTGACCAACTGAACACCACGGCGGGCGGCCGTCCTCGTACGGGCCGCCCGTCACCGGGGCCCGGGGGAGAGGACCGCAGCTTCTCTCCCCCGGGCCTTGCACGTCGCTACCGTCCTCACCCCCAGAGGAGTGCGCCATCAACGCCCCCAGCGCCCCTGCCGGCGCCCCTCCCGCATCCGGCTCGCCGACAGCCAACGCTGTCGAGCTCCACGGGATCACCAAGCGGTTCCCGGGAGTCGTGGCCAACCATGACATCGACATCGCCGTGCAGCGCGGTACCGTGCACGCTCTCGTGGGCGAGAACGGCGCGGGCAAGTCGACCCTGATGAAGATCCTCTACGGGATGCAGCGACCCGACGAGGGCACCATCACGATCGACGGCGAGCGGGCCGAGCTGCACTCGCCCGCCGACGCCATCGCGCGCGGCATCGGCATGGTGCACCAGCACTTCATGCTGGCCGACAACCTCACCGTCCTGGAGAACGTCGTCCTCGGCGCCGAGAAGCTGTACGGCATCGGCAGCGGCGCCCGCGCGAAGATCCAGGAGATCTCGGACGCGTACGGCCTCGGCATCCGCCCGGATGTGCACGTCGAGGACCTCGGCGTCGCCGACCGGCAGCGCGTGGAGATCCTCAAGGTCCTCTACCGGGGCGCGCGCACGCTCATCCTCGACGAGCCCACAGCCGTCCTCGTCCCGCAGGAGGTCGACGCGCTGTTCGACAACCTGCGGGAGCTGAAGTCCGAGGGCCTGACCGTCATCTTCATCTCGCACAAGCTCGGCGAGGTGCTGGCCGTCGCCGACCGGATCACCGTGATCCGCCGCGGCACCACCGTGGCCTCCGTCGACCCGGCCGAGGTGACGTCCAAGCAGCTCGCCGAGCTGATGGTCGGCACCGAGCTGCCCTCGCCCGAGACCACCGAGTCGACCGTGACCGACGTGCCGATACTCCAGGTCGAGGGCCTCCACCTGAGCGCCACCGACCCCGACGGCACCGTGCGCACCGTGCTGGACCGGATCGGCTTCACCATTCACCACGGCGAGGTGCTGGGCATCGCCGGGGTCGAGGGCAACGGCCAGTCCGAGCTCGTCGAGGCCATCGTCGGCATCCGCGACCCGGACGCCGGGACCGTGACGCTGGACGGCGAGCCCATCACCCACCTGCCGACCCGCGGCCGCCGCGAGCGGGGTCTCGGCTACATCCCGGAGGACCGGCACCGGCACGGCCTGCTGCTGGAGTCCCCGCTGTGGGAGAACCGCATGCTCGGCCACGTCACCGAGGCCCCCAACAGCAGGCGCGGGCTGCTCGACCCGGCCGCCGCCCGGCGCGACACCCGGCGCATCGTCGAGCAGTACGACGTACGCACCCCGGGCATCGAGGTCACCGCGGCCTCGCTCTCCGGCGGCAACCAGCAGAAGCTGATCGTCGGCCGGGAGATGAGCCACAAGCCCAAGCTGCTGATCGCCGCGCACCCGACGCGAGGCGTGGACATCGGCGCGCAGACCCAGATCTGGGACCAGATCCGCGAGGCCCGCCGGGAGGGCATGGCGGTGCTGCTGGTCTCCGCCGACCTGGACGAGCTGATCGGCCTGTCCGACACGCTGCGTGTGATGTACCGGGGACGGCTGACCGCCGACGCCGACCCCGCGACCGTAACCCCGGAGGAGCTGGGCAGCGCCATGACCGGCGCCGCCAGCGGTCACCTGGCAGATTCCGATAGTGGCTCCGCCACGGGTTCCGAAGGCGACACCCCCGGGGGAGAGGCCCGATGAAGAAGATCGACAAAGAGCGGCTGCTCCTGGGGATCGCCGCTCCGCTGCTCGCCGTGCTCGGCGCGTTCGTCATCACCGCGCTGGTGCTGCTGGCGACGGGCAAGGAGCCGTTCAGCGCCTTCGGCATCATGTTCGACTACGGCATCAAGTCGGACAGCCAGGTGTACATCCTGAACAAGGCCACGACGTACTACCTCGCGGGCCTCGCCGTGGCCATCGGGTTCAAGATGAACCTGTTCAACATCGGCGTGGACGGCCAGTACCGGCTCGCGGCCTTCTTCGCCGCGGCCCTCGGCGGTGCGCTGACCCTGCCCGGCCCGCTGCAGATCATCATGATCATGCTCGCCGCGATGGCGGTCGGGGCGATGTGGGCCGGGATCGCGGGGCTGCTGAAGGTCACCCGCGGTGTCAGCGAGGTCGTCACGACGATCATGCTGAACTTCATCGCGACCTCGATCATCGTCTATCTGCTCAAGGAAGGCCGCCTCGGCCATCTCGACCCGGCCGGCACCCAGGTGTCCACCACCGAGATCCCCGAGTCCGCGCACTTCTTCGACATCGAGACCGCGGGCGGCACCCTCTGGGGCTTCATCGTGATCGCCGCACTCGCCGGGGTCGTGTACTGGTTCGGGCTCGGCCGCACCCGGTTCGGCTTCGACCTGCGCGCCGTGGGCTCCTCGGAGACCGCGGCCCAGGCCAGCGGCGTCGACGTCAAGCGCATGGTCGTCACCAGCATGGTGCTCTCCGGCGCCATGGCCGGACTGATCGGCATGCCGATCCTGCTCAACGACAGCTTCTCGTACGGCAACGACTTCCCCGAAGGTGTCGGCTTCACCGGAATCTCGGTCGCCCTGCTCGGCCGTAACCACCCGGTCGGCATCGCACTCGGCGCAATCCTCTGGGGCTTCCTCGAACGCACCAGCAACAGGCTCGAGTTCGAGGGGTACGACCGCGAGCTCGTCGGCATCATGCAGGGCTCGATCGTGCTCTGCGTCGTCATCTCCTACGAGGTCGTGCGCCGCTACGGCCTCAAGCGCCAGCAGCAGAAGGTCGGGGCAGAACTCGCCGCCCAGGCCCGTGCCAACACCGACAAGCAGGAGGCGTCGGCATGAGCATCACTCCCCCGGAAACCCCGCCCACCGTGACCGGTGCGACACCGGCGGCCGTGGGCAGGCGCAAGCTCACCCTCCCCGTCGTCCTGCTGATCATCGCGGCGGGCCTCGTCGCCGTATCCGCGGTCCGGGCGATCTCCGGCACCAGCACGCTCACCTCGGCCGCCCTGATCACCGGCGCCCTCCAACTCGCCGTGCCCATCGCGCTGGCCGGGCTGGGCGGCCTGTGGTCCGAGCGGGCGGGCGTGATCAACATCGGTCTCGAGGGCATGATGATCCTCGGCACCTTCTTCGGGGCCTGGGCGGGCTGGCAGACCAGCCCGTGGGTCGGTCTGCTCGCGGGCATCGCGGGCGGCATGATCGGCGGAGCCGTGCACGCCATCGCCACCGTCACCTTCGGCGTCGACCACATCGTCTCCGGTGTCGCGGTCAACATCCTCGCGGTGGGCGTCACCACGTACCTCGCCAAGGTCAGCTTCACCACGGGGGAGGCCGCCGAGATGGGCGGCAGCCCGCGCCAGTCGCCCGCGTCCGACAGCCTGCCGACCGTGACCGTGCCCGGCCTGTCCGACTGGCTGGCGACGGTCGAGGGCAAGCACTGGTTCCTGATCTCGGACACCGCGGGCATCCTGGGCGGCCTGATCACCAATCTCTCGGTCGTCACGATCATCGCCGCGGTCCTGTTCGTGGGCACCTTCTTCGTGCTGTGGCGCAGCGCGTTCGGGCTCCGCCTCCGCTCCTGCGGGGAGAACCCCACGGCGGCCGAGTCGCTCGGCGTGAACGTGTACGCGTACAAGTACGCGGCCGTGCTCGCCTCCGGTGGCTTCGCCGGTCTGGGCGGCGCCTTCCTCTCGCTCGTCTCGATCCACATCTACAACGAGGGCCAGGTCGGCGGCCGCGGCTACATCGGCCTCGCGGCCATGATCTTCGGCAACTGGCGGCCCGGTGGACTCGCCATGGGAGCCGGTCTCTTCGGCTTCACCGACGCCCTCCAGCTGCGCGGCGGCGGCGCCTCGCTGCACGCCCTGCTCCTGCTCATCGCCGCGCTCACGCTCGGCATCGCCATCTGGCAGGCGTACCGCAAGAAGTACCTGGGCGCCGGGATCAACGTGGTCGTCAGCGTCCTGCTGGTGGTCTGGTACGTGACGACCGATGAGCTGCCGGGCGAAGTCGTGCGCGCCGCGCCGTACATCACCACGCTGGTCGTCCTGGCGCTCTTCGCCCAGCGGCTCCGCTTCCCGAGAGCCATCGGAAAGCCTTACCGCAGGGGCCAGAGCACGTGAGCGCCGAGAGCAGGCAGGGCACCGACTGGGGGGCCCTGCGGACGCGGGCCCGGGACCTCATGTCCCGGGCCTACGCCCCGTACTCCGGCTTCACCGTGGGCGCGGCGGCGTACGTGGACGACGGCCGCACCGTCGGGGGCTGCAATGTGGAGAACGCCTCCTACGGGGTCGCGCTGTGCGCCGAATGCGGCCTGATCTCCGAGCTGATCGCGACCGGCGGCGGCCGGCTCACCGCCTTCACCTGCGTCGGCCCGGACGGCGACCTGCTCATGCCTTGCGGCCGCTGCCGCCAGCTGCTGTGGGAGCACGGCGGTCCGGAGATGCTCGTCGACACCCCCTCGGGGCCTCGGCCGCTGCGCGATCTGCTGCCCGACGCCTTCGGCCCCGAGGACCTCAAACGCCTGCGGAGGAAGCCCTGATGGAGCGCCTGATGGACGCCATCTCCGTCATTCGTACGAAGCGCGACCGCGGCCGTCTGACGGACGCTCAGATCGACTGGGTCATCGACGCCTACACGCGCGGCGAGGTCGCCGACGAGCAGATGTCGGCGCTCGCCATGGCGATCCTGCTCAACGGCATGGACCGCGCCGAGATCGCCCGCTGGACGGCCGCGATGATCGCCAGCGGCGAGCGCATGGACTTCTCGTCGCTGCCGCGCCCGACCGCCGACAAGCACTCGACGGGCGGTGTGGGCGACAAGATCACGCTGCCGCTGGCCCCGCTGGTCGCCGCGTGCGGAGCCGCCGTACCGCAGCTGTCGGGCCGCGGACTCGGCCACACCGGCGGCACCCTCGACAAGCTGGAGTCCATCCCCGGCTGGCGTGCGCGGCTGACCAACGAGGAGATGCTGGCCGTGCTGCGCGACACCGGCGCGGTCATCTGCGCGGCGGGCGACGGGCTCGCCCCCGCGGACAAGAAGCTCTACGCGCTGCGCGACGTCACCGGCACGGTCGAGGCCATTCCGCTCATCGCCTCCTCGATCATGTCGAAGAAGATCGCGGAGGGTACGGGCTCGCTGGTGCTGGACGTGAAGGTCGGCTCGGGCGCCTTCATGAAGAACCTGGACGACGCGCGTGAGCTGGCCTCGACGATGGTGGGCCTGGGCACCGACCACGGCGTGAAGACGGTCGCCCTCCTCACCGGCATGTCGACCCCGCTCGGGCTGACCGCGGGCAACGCGCTCGAGGTCCGCGAGTCGGTGGAGGTCCTGGCGGGCGGCGGCCCGGCCGACGTCGTCGAGCTCACCCTCGCGCTCGCGCGCGAGATGCTCGACGCGGCGGGCCTGAAGGACGCCGACCCGGCGAAGGCCCTCGAGGACGGCTCCGCGATGGACGTCTGGCGCCGCATGATCGCGGCCCAGGGCGGCGACCCTGACGCGGCACTGCCGGTGGCCCGCGAACAGCACGTGGTCACGGCACCGGAGTCCGGCGTCCTGGCCGGCCTCGACGCCTACGCGGTCGGCGTCACCGCCTGGCGCCTCGGCGCGGGCCGCGCCCGCAAGGAGGACCCGGTCCAGGCGGGCGCGGGCGTGGAACTGCACGCGAAACCGGGGGAGACGGTGACGGCGGGCGGGCCACTGCTCACCCTCCACACGGACACGCCGGAGAAGTTCGATTACGCGCTCCGGTCCCTGGACGGCGCCATCGACATCGCCTCGCCCGGCACGACGTACGAACCGACGCCGGTGGTGCTGGAACGTATAGCTTGACCTGCGATTTTCCTGGTTCGGGTGAACGGGACCTGCGGACCCCCGGTCCCGTTCGGCGTGCTGTAGCGGCCACGGACCGAGTGCCGCGCGGAGTACCCACGCCGTCCCACGATGAAGGGCCGCCCACCGGCGGTGGGCGGCCCTTCGGCGAGATGCGCATGGGCGCCGGTTACGACCGCGCCGCCACTGCCGTCGCGCGGCCCCGGCCCGCCGGGTGGGATGCGCGGGCGCGGCGGTTGGCCGCCGCGCGGCGGTCCGTTAGGGCGCGTCGCGTCGCGTAGATCGTGATGCCCGCCGCCGTCAGGACGGCCAGCAGGCCGAGGGCGACCGTGCCCGCCCAGCCAGCCGCGCTGTAGGCGAGCGCCCCCAGCGCGCCGCCCGCGCTGCTGCCCACGTAGTACGCCGTCTGGTACAGCGCCGAGGCCTGCGCGCGGCCCGTCGTCGCCGCGCGGCTCACGGACGAGGACGCCACCGCGTGGCCCGCGAAGAAGCCCGCGGTGATCAGCACGAGACCGGCCAGCACCGCGGCCAGCGCGTCCGACAGGCTCAGCAGCAGGCCCGCGGCCGTGGTGCTCACCGCCGCGTAAAGCGCGCCGCGCCGCCCGAGGCGGGCCACGAGGCGGCCGGCCGCCGCCGACGAGACCGTACCGACCAGGTACACCAGGAAGACCGAGCCGACCACGCCCTGCGGGAGGCCGAACGGCTCGCCCACCAGCCGGTAGCCGATCACCGTGTAGACCGCGCCGAAGACCGTCATGAACAGCGCGCCGATCGCGTACAGCCGGCACAGCAGCGGGTCGGACAGGTGGCCGCCGACCGTGCGGGCCAGCGCCCGCGGGCTGACCGCGGACGGCGTGAAGTGCCGGGCCTTCGGCAGCAGCAGCCGGAAGGCCACCGCGCACAGCACCGCCAGCAGACCGACAGCGGCGAGCGCCGCCCGCCAGCCCCAGGCCTGGGCCACCCAGCCGGTGACGATCCGCCCGGACATGCCGCCGATGCTGTTGCCCGCCACGAACAGCCCGATCGCGCCGACCAGCGCCTTCGTCCGTACCTCCTCCGCCAGATACGCCATCGCCGAGGCGGGCAGACCGGCGAGCGCGACGCCCTGGACGGTGCGCAGGGCGACCAGCGTGCCGAGGTCGGGGGCGAAGGGCACGACGAGCGACACGAGCGCCGCGACCGTCAGCGAGGCGGTCATCATCGCCCGGCGCCCGAACCGCTCGGACACCGCGCTGAGCGGGAGTACGGCGAGCGCGAGGGCGCCCGTCGCGGCGGACACCGTCCAGCTCGCCGCGTCCGGTGTCACGCCGAAGCCCGCGGAGATGGCGGGCAGCAGCGCCTGGGTGGAGTAGAGGAGCGCGAAGGTGGCGACTCCCGCCGCGAACAGGGCGGCGTTCATCCGGTGGTAACCGGGGCCGCCGGGGCGCAGCTTGGTGGCCTCGGGGTTCGGGTCGTCGAAGGGCTTGGACGGAGCGGTGGAGGCGTCCACGAGGGTGGTGGACGCCCCGGTATCTGCAGGAGGCATGTATCCAACGTAGGCACCCCCGTTTCATGCGTCCAATGCACGAACTCGTCATAATCGTTCCCATGGCGCATGACCGCAGCTCACGACCGCGTACGTCACCGAACAGCAACGAAGAAGACATCCGGGCAACAGGACGGCCAACGGGCGAGCCCGGCGCGGCCGAGCTCGACCCGGAGTCCTGGCCCGCACTCCTCGCGCCGCGGCTGGCGCAGTTCGCGGGCGTCGCGCGGCACGAGCATGTGACGCGCGCCGCGCACCAGTTGGCGGTGCCGCAGTCGACTCTCAGCCGGGCGATGGTGCGGCTCGAACAGGACCTGGGCGTCGCCCTGTTCGCCCGCCACGGCCGTACGCTCTCGCTGACGCCCGCGGGCCGCTCCTTCCTCGGCTCGGTCGAGCGCGCGCTGGCGGAGGTCGAGCGCGCCGCCGAGTCCGTACGGGCCGACGCCGACCCGGCAGCGGGCAAGGTCGCCTTCGGCTTTCTGCACACCCTCGGCTCCGAGACCGTCCCCGGCCTGCTGCGCACCTTCCGCGCCGAACACCCGCGGGTCCGCTTCCAGCTCGTCCAGAACTACGGCGAGGCAATGATCGAGCGGATGCGGGCGGGCGGACTCGACCTGTGCCTGACCTCGCCGATGCCGGACGCGCCCGACCTGGTGGCCCGGCGTCTGGACGAGCAGAGGCTCCGGCTGGTCGTGCCGGACGACCACCGCCTCGCCGCACGCAAGCGCGTACGCCTCGCCGAGGCCTCGGGCGAGCTCTTCGTCACCCTGGAACCGGGCTACGGGCTGCGGCGGATCACCGATGCGCTGTGCGCGGAGGCGGGGTTCACGCCGCGGGTCGCCTTCGAGGGCGAGGAGGCGGAGACGCTGCGCGGGCTGGTCGCGGCGGGGCTGGGGGTGGCCCTGCTGCCGCCCCCGGCGGTCCCGCGACCCGGCGTCGCGGAGCTGACGGTCACGGCGCCGCGTGCGGTCCGCGAGATCGGCGTCGCGTGGCTCGAAGGCCGCCCGGACACCCCGCCGGTGACCGCATTCAAGCGCTTCCTCCTCTCCCGCCGCGGCCAACTGCTTCCCCGCTGAGGGGTCACGCGGCCGTACGGATGGGGATTCCTCCCCGGTTCCGGGGGACGGCTGGGCCGGCTTGGCGGGTGGGCCCCGCTCACCCGGAGCCGGGGCATCCCGCCAGACCTCCGGCGGCGAGGTCGTCCGGGCCGAACAGGATCTCCTCGGCCCGCCGGCTCGTACGGCTGCCGAGCGCGCCGGGGGCCTCGGCGGACCTCCTGGCGGGTACCGTGCCCGAAGCGGCCGGCTTGCGGAGCAGGAGCAGCGCCGCATCGTCGTGCAGCCGACCGCCCACATGCGCCAGCAGCTCCTCGTGGAGCGCGTCGAGCGTACGGGCCGGCTCGTCGGACGCGTGCCGCGTCACCCGCTCGACGAGCGGATAGAACTCACGGCCGTCGTTGCGGGCCTCGATGACCCCGTCGGTGTAGAGCAGCAGCTGGTCCCCGTCGGCGAACGGCAGTACCTGAAGGCTCGGGGTCTCGCCGGTGAGGGCGCGCAGCCCCAGCGGCGGGGCCGGGTGGACCGGCTCGAGGGCCGTGACGCCGGATCCGCGCACCAGCAGCGGAGGCGCGTGCCCGCAGTTGACGATCTCCATACGCCCGGTCGCGGGGTACCCGGCGACCACGGCGGTGACGAAGTCGTCGGAGCCGAGGTTGCGCGCCAGGCTCCGCTCGATCCTGCCGACGACGTCGAGGAGATCGGGCTCGTCGTAGGCGGCCTCGCGGAAGACACCGAGCACGAGCGCCGCGGTGCTCACGGCCGGCAGACCCTTGCCGCGCACGTCGCCGACGATCAGCCTGACCCCGTACGGGGTGGGCAGCAGCGCGTAGAGGTCCCCGCCGATACGGGCCTCCGCCGCGGCGGCGCTGTAGCGGACGGCCACCTCGAACTCGCCGACGGTCGCCGGCACCGGCTTGAGGAGGGCGTGCTGTGCGGCCTCGGCGACCGAGCGGACGGCGGCCAGCACCTGTTCGCGGCGCTCGCGCAGCGCGCCGGCCAGGCTGCTCGCCAGGGTGACGGCGACCAGCGCGGACAGCACGATCGCCAGCTCGCGGCCCGGCACGCCGTGCCAGGCCCCGAGCGTGGCGCCCAGTGCCACGGCGAGGAAGCCGGTCCTGAGAACCCCGAGCGGCCTGCTGGTGGCGGCGGCCAGCGCGGGAGCGACGGCGAGCAGCGTCAGCCAGCTCATGGCGCCGGTGAGGAGGGCGAGGAGCACGGCGGCGACGATGATCAATATGGGCACAGTGGCGGCGAATTGGGCGGCGGCGAAGTGGGCGGCGGCGCGTGGCCAGTGGTGCTGATGGTCTCGTGCCTGACTCATGTGTCGTCCGGAGTCCTCATCTGTTCGCGACATGTGTGCCTGAATGTCTGTTTCATCCAGGGAACAGGCTGCCCGCGGGCGTCACAAGGACAGGAATTTCAGATAGTGAGCGAAAGGCCCCTGGTCACGCGGCTCGCCGCCGGGACCAGCCGCTCCCGTATCTGCTCGAGGCGCGAGAGCCGGTCCGCCGGCAGGGAGACGCCGAGCGAGCCGAGCGTGTCCCCCATGTAGACGGGCACCGCGGCGCAGACCGTACCGAGGGAGTACTCCTCCAGGTCCAGAACGGCCGGGGTGGCGGGGGACGACTCGAGCCGCCGGATCAGCTCGGGCCGGCGGGTGATGGTGCGCGGGGTGAGGTCGGCGAGCGGGTGCCGGGAGAGGTAGTCGTCGCGGGAGTCGTCGTCCAGCTCCCGCAGGACGCACTTGCCCAGGGCGGTGGCGTGCCCGGCGTCCTCGAACCCCACCCAGAGGTCGACCCGCGGCGCCCGGGGACCGTCGACGATCTCGGCGACCCGGATCTCGCCCTCCTCGTAGAAGGTCAGGTACGCGGCGGTCGACAGCTCGTCCCGCAGCGCGGCGAGCGTGGGGCGGATGCGGCTGAGCAGCGCCTGCTCACGACTTCCGGTGTGCAGCGCGTGCAGCTTGTCCCCGAGGACGAACCTGCCGTCGGCGAGCTTCTGGACGTACCCGTCGTGGGTCAGTGTGCGCAGCAGATGGTACGTGGTGGCGAGAGGCAGCCCCGCCTCGCGCGCCAGTTGCTTCGCCGGCGCGCCGCTCTCGTGTGCACCCACGGCTTCCAGCAGACGGAACGCCCGCTGCACGGAAGAGATGAGCGTAGGGCCCTGAGCAGCCATGACTCCAGCGTGCGCCCCCTGCCCGGCGCAGGCAAGGACCTGCAGCCGCCGCAGCCGGGGGCCGCCGCCCGTCGTTCGCCTCGGCCGCCTTCTGCAACTGGCCACGGCCTCCGACCCAGCCACCCGGGCCGTCCGGTGATCGACGAGTCCCGCGGCGCGTTGCGCACGGTCAACGGCGGGAAGGTGCTCGTTCGTGGTCCGGCACCGGGCGTCAGCCCTTGTGCAGCTTGATATTGCGCATGGTCACAAAGGCCGTGGCGCACAGTTTCTCCTCGGCCTGGCCGACCGAGAAGACATCGGCCGCAGCGACCGTGATGGTGGTGCTCGCCTTGACCACCCGGCCGCGTGCGATGAGCTTCTCGCCCTTCGCCGGAGCCAGGATTTTGACGGTGTAATCGATGGTCATGTTCACCCACCCGGGCGGCAGCAAGGTGCCGGCCGCCGAGCCTCCGGCGAAGTCCGCCAGTGAACCGATCACCCCGCCCTGGAAGAAGCCGCTGTGCTCCGTAAGTGCCTTGCGGTACGGCTGAATGATCTCGACCTCTCCTGGTTCCACCCGACCGAAGTCGAAGCCCAGGTGCTGCGCGGCCGGCATGCTCAGCACCGCGCTCTTCACGGCCTGCGCGAAGTCGGGGTTCGCTGCCCTCGATGCTGTCATATCCGGAAACCTCCCTGCTGATCGGCGAGTTGTTCGGGCGGATCTCTCAGAAGGCCGAGGGATCCCCCGGTTCCCAGACCTTGAATCCGGGGCCGCTCGTAGACGCCCTCGGCGGGATGCACGGACCCGTCCATGAACGCGAGCAGATCCGCCTGATAGCGCTTGGCGCAGTTCCATTGCGGCTCGTTATACTTGAACCTGACGTCAGATTCAAGTAATGCTGCTCCGCAGCCCTGCTCTGGGCGGGCTCCGCCTACGCGAGGGGCCGTCGAGGCGTGGATGCCCTGACTAGGGGGATGACTAGGGAGTGATCCCACGTTGTGGGCATGCGTTCCGCCCCACGGAACGCATGCCCACAAACCAGCCTCAGTGGCGCAGCGCCGCGCCGAAGCCCGCCGCCAGGGGCATCCGCAGTCCCAGCGGCGGGGGAGCCGCCAGCGCGTCGGCCACCGGGCGGGAGAAGCCGCGGGCGAAGAGCGCGCCCAGTATGAAGTCCACGGCCAGCGAGAGGACTTCGGAGCGATGCTGGCTCAGGCCGTGGCCATCCGTGTGCACCTCGAAGCGGCACACATCCCGGTTGACCTTCTTCGCCCGCTCCGCGAGGCGGTACGACAGCTCGGGATCGGTCCGCTCGTCGTCCGTGCCGTGCACGAGCAGCACCCGCCGCCCGCTCAGCTGCTTCACCGGATCGGGGCCCTCCGGTGTCCCGGGGCCCGGCAGCCAGGGGGCAAGCGCGAGTACGGAGTTGACGGCCGGATGCCCGGCGGCGCGCAGGGCGGCGCGGGCGCCCATGTCCGTACCGGCCAGGCAGACCGGCACGTCGCCGTAGCGCCGTACGGCCTCGTCCGCCGCCCAGCGGGCGTCCGCGACCGGGTGGGAGCAGGAGCCGTTCCAGCCGCGGTAGCGGTAGCGCACGACGTGCGCCACGAGCCCGTCGCCACGGCCCTCCCGGGCGAGCCGCCTGGCTATCGGCCGCGCGGCCGCCGCGGTGACCGGCGAGGGGCGCCGGGTGCTCACCGGCTCGCCGCCGGGCAGCAGGAGCAGCACTCCGTGGACCGTCTCACCGGTGCCGGTCGCCCCGACCGCCCGCCCCAGCCGGGCACCCCGCACCGGCGCTGCTTGCTGAGCCATGCCTGAAACGATGGCAGACGTACGGGTGTACTCCACCCCGCGTGCGGGTCACCGTTCCGTATCTATCGGAGCCCTCTACGCGCGTAGGCGTTACAGTGCGGAGATGACGAGCGAGACCATCACCACACCGACCCCGGACCAGATCCGCCGGGCCCCCAAGGTGCTGCTGCACGACCACCTCGACGGCGGGCTGCGCCCCGGCACCATCGTCGACCTGGCCCGCGAGACCGGCTACAGCGGTCTGCCGGAGACCGAGCCCGACAAGCTCGGCATCTGGTTCCGGGAGGCCGCCGACTCCGGCTCGCTGGAACGCTACCTCGAGACCTTCACGCACACCTGCGCCGTCATGCAGACCCGCGACGCCCTGGTCCGGGTCGCCGCCGAGTGCGCCGAGGACCTGGCCGCGGACGGAGTCGTCTACGCCGAGGTCCGGTACGCCCCCGAGCAGCACCTCGAAGGCGGGCTGACCCTCGAAGAGGTCGTCGAGGCCGTCAACGAGGGCTTCCGCGAGGGCGAGCGGCGGGCCAGGGACAACGGCCTCCGCATCCGCGTCGGCGCCCTGCTGACCGCGATGCGGCACGCGGCCCGCGCCCTGGAGATCGCCGAACTCGCCAACCGCTACCGAGACCTGGGCGTCGTCGGATTCGACATCGCCGGCGCGGAGGCGGGCTTCCCGCCCACCCGCCACCTCGACGCCTTCGAGTACTTGAAGCGGGAGAACAACCACTTCACCATCCACGCCGGCGAGGCCTTCGGGCTGCCGTCCATCTGGCAGGCGCTCCAGTGGTGCGGCGCCGACCGGCTGGGCCACGGCGTCCGGATCATCGACGACATCGAGGTCGCCGACGACGGCACGGTCCGGCTCGGCCGCCTCGCCAACTACGTCCGCGACAAGCGCATCCCGCTGGAGCTCTGCCCGACCTCCAACCTCCAGACGGGCGCCGCCGCCTCGTACGCCGAGCACCCCATCGGGCTGCTGCGCCGCCTCCATTTCCGGGCCACGGTCAACACCGACAACCGGCTGATGAGCGGCACGAGCATGAGCATCGAATTCGAGCGCCTGGTGAGGACGTTCCGGTACACGCTCGATGACATGCAGTGGTTCACCGTCAATGCGATGAAATCAGCGTTCATTCCTTTCGATGAACGTTTGGCAATGATCAATGACGTGATCAAGCCCGGATATGCCGAGCTGAAGTCGGAGTGGCTGTTCCGCCAGAGCGCCGCAGGACCGGCTGTGACCAGCGATTCCGACGCCCCGCGGGACTGACGGCGGAATACCCGGAAATGGCACGAAGCGGCTGGGATTCTCATGACCCGGCCGCTTCCGCGGTTTGCGGCGAGCGGCCTTCGCTGGCTACTTTTCGGAGTCCCGCGGTCACGGCCCGTGCATGGCCGTATCTCCGCCATGCCCGTGTCGCAGTGCCGCCACACACCTCCCCCATCACGAGGATGTATTTCGATGAAGCAGGGAACCGCCAAGACCCTCGGTGTCGCCGCGCTCGGCGCCGCCTTCGCCGCTGCCGCCGCCGGCCCGGCCTCCGCCGCCGTCACCGGTGACGCGCTGCAGAGCCTGCCGCTGGGGGAGGTCACCAAGACCCTGCCCGCCGGTACGTCCGAGTCCGTCGGCGCCGGGCAGCACGCCGTCGCCCCGGCCACGGGCGCGGCTCTGCCCGGCGCCCAGCAGGGCCTGGCCGGTCTCACCGCCTCCGGCACCGCCGGGAACACCGGCGAAAATGAAAACATCATCAGGAACAACGGGAACACCGGGAACACCGGGAACGTCGGCAAGGGCGGCAAGAAGGGCGGGCTGCTGGGCGGCCTCCCGGTCGGCAACACGGCGCCGGTCGGCAAGCTCGGCGGCGCCCCGCTGGGCCTCTGACACCCGGAGAATCCGCCGACGACGCACGACGACACGACGACACGACGACACGACGACACGACGACACGACGACACGACGACGCACGACGACGACTCCGACGCGTCGAAGACGAAGGCCGAGCCCCTGCCCGTACAGCCGTACGGGCAGGGGCTCTTGCCGTGACGTCCGGCCGGTCGTGCCACCGGGCCGCGCGGTGGCCTTCGCGCCGGCCGCACGCAAAGCGCCGCTCTACGGGGCGATCCCGACCCTGGGGATCGTCGGAGTCGGCCCCTGAGACCCCTCCTCCCGGTGGAGGGCCGCCGCCGTTCCGCCCCGGTCCTTGCGGCGGAGCCGCAAGACGACTCCGAGCAGCGGCACCAGCAGCAGATACGCGATCGCCACCCCCGCCGTGTTCAGCAGCAGATCATCCACGTCGAGCGTGCGCCCCGACACGTCGGTCTGCAGCAGCTCTATGCCCAGCGACACCATCGCACCTGTGAACACCGTGTGCGCCAGCGAACCGAGACCGCACGCCGCGAGCCGGCCCTTCGCCATCGGCAGCAGCACCCCGAGCGGCGCGAGGAGCAGCAGCGAAGGCCCGAGGCTGTGCACTGCGTCCCACGGGCCCTGTGCCAGCTCCGCCCGTATCGTCACCAGCGGCCGCAGATTCGCCGCCGGCACCCACGGCACCCTCAGCGGGCGCAGCGTGAGCCAGCCGACGACCAGCAGATGCGCGACGAGGAGTACGAGTCCTGTCGCGCGGAAGCGGACGGTGGGGCGGTCGCCGGAGCCAAGACGGTGCACGACCAGGAGGACGCGGACCGCGGGCGGCCCGGTTCCGTGCTCAGCCCATCGGAGTGCCCGTGGTCTGTGCTGCGTCCGGCCGGGTCCGCAGGCCCTCGGTGCACGGATAGCGCTTCGGCTCGTCGTCCGAAGGACCGCCGAGCACCACCGAGCGGCCGCCGTCGGCCACGGTCGTCTCCGCGAACGTGCAAACGATCTGTGCGAGTGCATACGGCGGCAGCTCGTCCGGCAGCCTGCTCAGCCGCAGCGCCGCTTCCGGATCCCCCTCGCGCGGACCCGAGACCTCCAGGGAGCCCGGGACCTCGGTGGCGAACCCGGCTTCCGCCTCGGCCGCGGTCGGCTGGTCCTGCAGCTCGGCCAGCAGGGCGCGGCCGACCGCCGTACGGTCCGTGGAGAACCGGTCGCCCGGCATCCGCACCGTACGGTCCACCGTCAGCAGCTGCGCGCTGCAGACCAGATAGACCTTCACCGGCACGGAGTTCACCGAGTCCGCGGCCGCGCCCCGGTCCCCGGACACCTCACAGGACGCGCGCGAGGGCGCGGGACCGGCGTCCACGGGCACCGACGTGCCGCGGATGCCGCAGCCCGCGGCGCCGCTCAGCGCGCCCAGCGCGGCCGCCGCTGCCGCGGCCGTGCGCAGCCACCGCCTCATCGTTCGCCTCCGTCGTCGTCCGCGCCGCCGTCGCCGTCCTCGTCCGGCGCGAGCCGGGAGGCGTCCATGGGCAGCCGCAGGGTGAACAGCGCTCCGCCGTCGGGGGAGTTGGCCGCGGTGATGTCACCGCCGTGGATGTGCGCGTTCTCCAGCGCGATGGACAGGCCGAGGCCGCTGCCCTCGGACCTCGGGCGGGACGCGCTCGCCTTGTAGAAGCGGTCGAAGACGTGCGGCAGAACGTCCTCTGGGATGCCGGGACCGTGGTCCCTGACCTCGATGACCAGCTGTGCCTCTTCGGTGCCCTCGGCGGCCGTACGGACCGAGACCCGCACCGGCGAACCGCCGTGCTTCAGCGCGTTCCCGATCAGGTTCGCCAGTATCACGTCGAGCCGTCGCGGGTCGAGGCGCGCCATGATGCCGCGCTTGGCGTCCAGTTCGACCGCGTCCAGCCAGGCCCGCGCGTCGATGCAGGCCGTCACCTGGTCCGCGACGTCCACGTCGTCCAGCACCAGGCGCGCGGTGCCGGCGTCGAACCGGGTGACCTCCATCAGGTTCTCCACCAGGTCGCCGAGCCGGCGGGTCTCCGTCACCACCAGGCGTACGGCCGGCTCGATCATCGGGTCGAGGTTGTCGGCCTCCTCCTCGAGCACCTCGGTCACCGCCGTGATCGCCGTCAGGGGCGTCCGCAGCTCGTGCGACATGTCCGCGACGAAGCGCCGGCTCGCCGCCTCCCGCGCGCTCAGCTCCTCGACCCGCTCCTCGAGCGACTCCGCCGTCCTGTTGAACGTCCGTGCCAGATCGGCGAGTTCGTCCGTCCCCGACACCCGCAGCCGGGTGTCGAGCTTGCCCTCGCCGAGCCGCTTCGCCGCCTCACCCAGCCGCTGCACGGGCCGCAGCACGGTCGACGCGGCCGCCTGCGCGAGCAGTGCCGAGCCGATCAGCGCGAGCGCGGTGGCGATGCCCAGCGACCAGGCGAGGGAGTTGAGATCGTCGCGCTCGGAGGCGAGGGACTTGAGCATGTAGCCGGTCGGCCCGTCGCCGATCACCTTCGCGCCACCGACGAGGAAGGGGTCGCCGCCTATCGTGATCCGCTGCCAGTACAGGTGGTACGGCACCCCGTCGCCCTCGTCCGCCGGGCGCTCTTTGTTGACCGCCTTGCGCAGCGCCGGCGGCACCACGTTCAGCGTGAACACCTCGGAGTCCGAGGGCGCCGCGCAGTCGCTGCCGTCCTTCTCCCGGTCGATCAGCACGACCTCGTAGTGCTGCGTGGTGCTCGCCATCCGGTTCGCAGCGTCCTGGAGCTGGTCGCACGGCGGGCGCCGCGGCAGCGAACCGGCGTTGTCCTCCAGCGACTTGCGGAAGTCGTTGAGGGCGGCGTTCTGCGTACGGGTCAGCACCGCGTCCCGGTTCAGCCAGTACGCGATGCCGGAGGCGGACACGGCGGCGGTCAGGGCGACCAGCGCGAAGACGACCACAAGACGCAGCCGCAGGCTGGTCAGGCGCAGTACGGTCGCCGCCCAGCCGCGCACCCGGCCTGGCGGCGACGGATCCCTCACAGTGTCGTTTCCTTCGCCCCGCCGCGCCAGCGGTTCATGTCACGGTCGACCGCGCGGCGCAGAAGCGCGGCTTTCGCGGTCACGTGCGACCCGGCGGCCGCGGAACAAGAGGTGGCGCGCTGGGGGTACCCCCGGACGAAGTCTGGGGGAGCCTTCCGTGGAAGGGTGGCGGCGGGCGACGGGCGGGCGCTCACGATGGCGCGTCCAGCCGGTAGCCCACACCACGGACCGTACGGATCAGGGTCGGTGACGACGGCACGTCCTCGACCTTGGCGCGCAGCCGCTGCACGCACGCGTCCACGAGGCGGGAGTCGCCGAGGTAGTCGTGCTCCCACACCAGCCGCAGCAGCTGCTGGCGCGACAGCGCCTGGCCCGGTCGGCGGCTCAGCTCCAGCAGCAACCGCAGCTCTGTCGGCGTGAGCTGCAGATCCTCGCCGTTCTTGGTGACGGTCATCGCCGAGCGGTCGATGGTGAGATTGCCGAACGTCGCCGAGTCGCTGGACTCCCGCTCGCCGCGCCGCAGCACCGCCCGGATACGCGCGTCGAGCACTCGCGGCTGGATGGGCTTCACCACGTAGTCGTCGGCGCCCGACTCCAGGCCCACGACGACGTCGATGTCGTCGCTGCGCGCGGTCAGCAGGATGATCGGCAGCTGGTCGGTGCGCCTGATCCGGCGGCACACCTCGAACCCGTCGATCCCGGGCAGCATCACATCCAGCACGATCAGGTCGGGCCGCTGCTCGCGCAGCAGCTTCAGGCCGTCCTCGCCCGTGGCCGCGGCCACCACACGGTGGCCCTGGCGGCTCAGGGAGAGTTCGAGGGCCGTACGGATGGCGTCATCGTCCTCGATCAGCAACAGGAAAGGCACGGTGGTCATTCTGGCCCAACTCGCTCGGCCGGGGCCAACCCTTCGCCTGACCTGCTGTCCGGCCTGCCATCCGGTCTCCGGAGCCGCCTAAGGGGGCCCTTGTCACCTCCCGTGCGCGTAGCCGCCGTGCGCGGCCATGCGCAGGCGTACGCGGTGGCGGCGCTGCCGCTCCTGGGTTCCCTTGACCAACTGGTCGAACATGGCCCCGAGGGCGATCGTGTCCACAGCGTCGCGGACGACCTCCCTGTGCGGAGGCGGGTCCTCCTGAAGCACCTCCACGGCCTCGGCCATCATGCGCCGCAGCTCGCGGTCGTCGGTGTTCCTCGGCTTTCTGATCATGGCGGATCACTTCTCTGCTGGTATGGGTCCAGTGTGGGCCGCAGAGGTGCCGCTCCGTATACCCCCATCCCCTGTGACACGGCTGTGACAGTCGGCAGACAGCGCGATGAAACTGGCCCGGCAGTCTTTTCGACACCGGGAGGGCGACCGACCGGGACCGGGAATGACAGTCAGACTCCACCGACGGGGGGCGCGAGATGAACACGCTGCACGCCACCACAACCAGCGCAGTTGTCACGCGTCTGCACGACGTCGGCCGGAGCGCAGAGAAGTCCGGTGCCGTGAACGGGCGGGGGTGCGCTCGCGGCACCGGGCGTCAGTGGCTGTCCTACTCCCCCAGCTACCGCTGGGGGGACCCCCAGGCGATCGACGCGAACACGATCCGTGACGGGGGCAGTGGGGGCAACGGGGGGCACGGGGGAACGGGAGCGGCGTACAGGGAGGGCACGGGGGAGCGGCAGAGCCTGCCGGAGGCGGAGTTCACCGCCTACGTGCAGGAGCGCCGCGCCTCTCTGTACGCGACCGCCTACCACCTGACAGGCGACCGGTACGAGGCCGAGGACCTGCTGCAGAACGCGCTGTTCTCGACCTACCGGGCCTGGGACCGGATCAGCGACAAGGCGGCCGTCGGCGGCTACCTGCGCCGCACCATGACGAACCTGCACATCAGCGCGTGGCGCCGGCGCAAGCTCAACGAGTACCCGACCGAGGAGCTGCCGGAGACGGCGGGCGACCAGGACGCGATGCGCGGCACCGAGCTGCGCGCCGTGCTCTGGCAGGCCCTGGCCCGGCTGCCCGAACTGCAGCGCACCATGCTCGTACTGCGCTACTACGAGGGCCGTACGGACCCGGAGATCGCGGACATCCTGAACATCAGCGTCGGCACGGTCAAGAGCAGCATCTGGCGCTCACTGCGCCGGCTGCGCGAGGACGAGGTGCTCAGCTTCGGCCGGAACGAGGAGGAGTCGTTCGGCGAGCTGGTCGCCTGAGAGCCGGGGGGAGAGGGAACGGGGGAACACCCGGGGGGGAGCACGGGGGCAACCGGGGGGATACGGGGGAAGCACGGGGGCAACCGGGGGCCCGCCTGTCGGGGGACTGGCGGGGAGAGGGGGAAGCGGGACCGAGTGGCCGGGGGGTCTGCTCGGTCCTGCTTTTTGCGCCTAAACCGGCGCCGCTCTCGCGGACCTGGTTGCTCGCCGCTTGGGTTCCTCAATTAATGGTTGCCGTGCTCACCGGGTTGTTCTGGGCGTTTGTATGTTCGGCGGCCGCTGCCACGATGCGGTCGTAGGCCTCCCTCTTCCCGCACGGGTGCGCGCCGAGCGACGCCTGACGGGCCACGATCCCCGGTTCCGCGCGCATCAGCCGCCACCCCCGCCTCAGCAGCACCGCAACCGGCTTGCGGCCCTCCCGCAGATCGCGGAGCAGCCGCCGCCGGAAGGTGGTCGACGGCCGCCCGCGCAGGCACAACGCGTCCGCCAGCAGCCCCAGTTCCCGGCACCGGCCCACCACGTCTGCGGCGAAGACGCCCTCCGCGACGAACAGCGGCGCGCGCCCGATGCCGATCGTTTCCTTCCCGGTGCGCGAGCTGCTCGCGATGTCGTACAACGGCACCGTCGTACGGCCCGAACGGCACAGCTCCTCGATCGCCTCGACCGCCGCGTCCGCATTCCACGACAGCGGCGAGTCCCAGTCTGTAGCCGAGTCGTCGGGGAGGCGGGGGAGCGTCGGGTCCCCATCCTCCTTGTAGAAGTCGTCGAGGTTCAGCACGGGCAGCCCGGTGCGGGCCGCGAGGGACGACTTGCCGGAGCCTGAAGGGCCGGTGAGCAGCACGACGCGGGCGTGGCGGTGGTGGAAGGTCACGGAACACCATTCTCGCGCATACGTGCGGAGTAGCGACCCGCTGGGGCGAGACATTGGCTTCCCGGGCCGGAGTTCAACTACTCTGCGTTGTCGATCGATTACGCAATCCTCAGAACTGGCAGGTGGCCCATGGCCTCTCACGCACGTTCCAAGTCCCCCATGGCGGCCCATGCCCAGGGCGTCCAGGCCGCGTTGCTGCGCGCCGGGTTCATCGCGGCAGCCGCAGGCGCCGTGCTCGGCGCGAGCGGTGCGGCGACCGCGAGCGCGCTGCCCGTGCCCAGTGGCGAAAAGACCGCCGCCTTGCTCGCCCAGGGCGGCGGCAAGCTGCTCGCCGACCCGAACGGCTCGCTGCGCGGGGCCAACAAGGGCGTCGGGCCCGCCGTCGCCGGAGTCGCGGGACCGGCCAAGAGCCTCCCGGTCAACCCGCTCTCCAATACGGGCGCGGATCCGCTCAACAACGCTGTCGGCACTCAGGTCTCCGACTTCAAGCCGGTCAGCACCAAGAGCGTGACCGGGCAGCTCACGGACGGCCAGTCGCTGGACGACCTGCCGGTGACCGGCCCGGTCGCGCGCACGCTGCCCGGCGGGTGGGACTCGCAGCGGAAGACCGCGGGAGCCACGGACACCCGCTGACACCGCCGGCACCCGCTCACTGCGCGAGCCCCGCCGCCTCTCCGGGCGGCGGGGCTCGCTGAGCGCCTGAGGACGGTCAGACGCCGATCGGGTGCCAGACCGTCTTGGTCTCCAGGAAGGCCAGCAGGCGGTCGGTGCCCGGGTCGGCCGCCCAGTCCGTACGGGACGGGCGGACAACCCGCTTGAGGTTCTCCGCCGCAGCCGTCTCCAGCTCCTTCGCCAGATCGGCGCCGGCGCCCGCGAGATCGATGGCGTTGACGTCCTGGTGCGCGGCGAGCGGGCCCGCGATCTCCGCGGTACGGCCCGACAGCACGTTGACGACGCCGCCCGGCAGGTCGGAGGTCGCCAGCACCTCGCTCAGGGAGAGGGCGGGCAGCGGGGACTTCTCCGAGGCTGTCACGACGACCGTGTTGCCCGTGACGATCGCCGGGGCGATGACGGAGACCAGGCCGAGGAAGGACGACTCCTGCGGGGCCAGGACCGCCACCACACCGGTCGGCTCCGGGGTGGAGAGGTTGAAGAACGGACCCGCGACCGGGTTGGCCGAGCCCGCGATCTGGGCCACCTTGTCCGACCAGCCCGCGTACCAGACCCAGCGGTCGATCGCCGCGTCCACCTGGACCGCCGCTTTGGGCTTGCTCAGCCCCTCGGCGTCCGCCACTTCGGCGATGAACTGTTTGCGGCGGCCCTCCAGCATCTCGGCGATGCGGTAGAGGATCTGGCCGCGGTTGTACGCGGTGGCTCCCGACCAGCCGCCGAACGCCTTGCGGGCGGCGACGACCGCGTCCCGCGCGTCCTTGCGGGAGGCGAGGGGGGCGTTCGCCAGCCAGTTGCCTTCCGTGTCGGCCACCTCGTACACCCGCCCGCTCTCGGACCGGGGGAACGTGCCCCCGACGAACAGCTTGTAGGTCTTGAAGACATTGAGTCGCTCAACTGCGCTCATTTTTCGCTCGCCTTCGGCTTCGACGGGGTGAGGTACGCCTCCAGACCGTGGCGGCCGCCCTCGCGGCCGAAGCCCGACTCCTTGTAGCCGCCGAAGGGCGAGGCCGGGTCGAACTTGTTGAACGTGTTGGCCCACACGACGCCGGCCCGGAGCCGGTCCGCCATCCACAGGATGCGCGAGCCCTTCTCCGTCCAGATGCCCGCCGACAGCCCGTACGGCGTGTTGTTGGCCTTCTCGACGGCCTCGGCCGGGGTGCGGAAGGTCAGCACCGACAGCACCGGGCCGAAGATCTCCTCGCGCGCGATGCGGTGCGCCTGGGTGACGCCGGTGAAGAGGGTGGGCGCGAACCAGTAGCCGGAGGAGGGCAGTTCGCAGGCCGGGGCCCAGCGCTCGGCGCCCTCCGCCTCGCCCGCCTCCGCGAGCGCGCGGATCCGGGCCAGCTGCTCGGCGGAGTTGATGGCCCCGATGTCGGTGTTCTTGTCGAGCGGGTCGCCGACGCGGAGGGTCTGCATCCGGCGCTTGAGGGAGTCCAGCAGTTCGTCTGCGACCGACTCCTGGACGAGGAGGCGGGAGCCCGCGCAGCAGACGTGGCCCTGGTTGAAGAAGATGCCGCCCACGATGCCCTCGACGGCCTGGTCCAGGGCTGCGTCGTCGAAGACGATGTTGGCGGCCTTGCCGCCCAGCTCGAGGGTGAGCTTCTTGTCCGTGCCCGCGACCGTACGGGCGATGGCCTTGCCGACCTCGGTGGAGCCGGTGAAGGCGACCTTGTCGATGCCGGGGTGGGCCACCAGCTCGGCGCCGGTCGAGCCGTCACCGGTGATGATGTTGACGACGCCCTTGGGGAGCCTGGCCTGGCGGCAGATGTCCGCGAAGAACAGGGCGGAGAGGGGGGTCGTCTCAGCGGGCTTCAGGACGACCGTGTTGCCCGCGGCGAGCGCCGGGGCGATCTTCCAGGCCAGCATGAGGAGCGGGAAGTTCCAGGGAATGACCTGGCCCGCGACGCCCAGCGGCTTCGGGTCCGCGCCGTAGCCCGCGTAGTCGAGCTTGTCGGCCCAGCCCGCGTAGTAGAAGAAGTGCGCGGCGACGAGGGGGAGGTCGGCGTCGCGGGACTCGCGGATCGGCTTGCCGTTGTCGAGGGATTCGAGGACGGCGAGTTCGCGCGAGCGCTCCTGGATGATGCGGGCGATGCGGAAGAGGTATTTGGCGCGCTCGGCGCCGGGGAGGGCGGACCACGCCGTAAAGGCCCTGCGCGCTGCCGTGACCGCCCGGTCGACGTCCTCGGCGCTCGCCTGCGCGACCTCGGAGAGGACCTCCTCGGAGGACGGCGAGACGGTCTTGAAGACCTTGCCGTCGGCCGCCTCGCCGAACTCACCGTCGATGAAGAGCCCGTAGGCCGGGGCGATGTCGACGACCGCGCGGGACTCGGGTGCGGGTGCGTACTCGAAAGCTGTGTTGGTCATGGCAGTCTCAGTCCACCGTCACGTAGTCGGGGCCGGAGTAGCGCCCGGTGCTCAGCTTCTGGCGCTGCATCAGCAGGTCGTTGAGGAGGCTGGACGCGCCGAAGCGGAACCAGTCCGGCGTCAGCCAGTCGTCGCCCAGCGTCTCGTTGACCATCACCAGGTACTTGATCGCGTCCTTGGTGGTCCGGATGCCGCCCGCGGGCTTCACCCCCACCTGTACCCCGGTGGTGGCCCGGAAGTCACGGACGGCCTCCAGCATGAGGAGGGTGACGGGCGGGGTGGCGTTGACGGCGACCTTGCCGGTGGAGGTCTTGATGAAGTCGGCGCCCGCGAGCATGGCCAGCCAGGAGGCGCGGCGCACGTTGTCGTACGTCTGGAGCTCGCCGGTCTCGAAGATCACCTTCAGGTGGGCGGCGCTGCCGTCCTCGCGGCGGCACGCCTCCTTGACCTGCTTGATCTCCTCGAAGACCGCCAGGTAGCGACCGGAGAGGAAGGCGCCGCGGTCGATCACCATGTCGATCTCGTCGGCGCCCGCGGCGACCGCGTCGCGGGTGTCGGCGAGCTTGACGGGCAGCGCGGCCCGGCCCGCGGGGAAGGCGGTCGCGACGGACGCGACATGGACGCCGGAGCCGGCGAGGGCCGCCTTGGCGGTGGCCACCATGTCGGGATAGACGCAGATCGCGGCGACCTTGGGGACCGTACGGTCGGTGGGGTCGGGGTTGATGCCCTTGGCGCAGAGCGCCCGGACCTTGCCCGGGGTGTCCGCGCCTTCGAGCGTCGTCAGGTCGATCATCGAGATCGCCAGGTCGATGGCGTACGCCTTCGCCGTCGTCTTGATCGAGCGGGTGCCGAGGGCCGCGGCGCGGGCCTGCAGCCCGACGGCGTCGACGCCCGGGAGGCCGTGCAGGAAACGGCGGAGCGCGGCGTCGGAGGCGGTCACGTCCGCCATCGATGCCAGCCGTTCCGCGGCTTCGGTGCCGTATGCGGGAACAGTGGAGGGCATGGTCACCAGGGGAGCATATCTACGCGCGTAGCAGATGTCACTACGGGGTGGGCCGACGGGGCCCTCCGCGGAGGGTATGCGGGGCGGCGGATCAGGACCTCGGCGGGTCGCCGAGGAGGCCGGAGACCGCGGCCAGGTAACCGAGCTGGGCTCGGCTGCGGCTGCCGAGCCGGGCCGAGATCTGCGAGATGTACTGCTGGCAGCGGCGGACGCTGATGCCCAGCTGCTGGGCCGTCACCGCGTCCGTGTCGCCCGCGACGACGTGCCGCAGGATCGCCAGCCCCAGGTCGTTGGAGATCTCCGAGGTGCGAGGGCCGCGGGTGGGCGGTGTGAAGGGCAGCGCGCGCAGCCAGGCGCGGTCGAAGAGGTCGGCCAGGAACGCCACGACCGCGGGCGAGCGGATCTCCACCGCCGTCCTGCGCCCCGCCCGCCCCGGGCCCCCGGGGATGAAGGCCACTTCGCGGTCGAAGATGATGAGCCGGTCGAAGCTCTCGTCGAGGGTCCGCACCTCCGCGCCCTGCCGCTGCACCGTGCGGACGAACTCCTGAGTGGCCGGGCTCGCGCGGGCCGTGTGCTGGTAGATCGTGTGCATCCGGACCCCGCGCGCCAGCATGGACGAGGTCGCGGGCAGCGACTCCTCGAGCACCTCCTGCGGGCGCCCGCCGCCCGGCTGGCAGGTCAGTACCTCCGAGCGGCACTCCTGCGCCGCCGCACGGATCGACTCGTTGATGTTCCGCAGGCCCGCGTGCTCGACCAGCGCGCCCCCGCTCGTACCGCGCTGATCGCGATACGCGGCCTCGGCGGGCGCAAGTGCCATACGGACCTGGCAGATGCGCTCGATCGCCTGCTGCGCGTCCTTCATGAGGTCCGAGACGAGGGAGCTCTGCGCGACTGCGGGATTGACCGGCTCGAAGCGGTCGCCGGGTGCGGGGCGGGTTCCGTGGCCGGTTCCGGGTCCGGTGCCGCTGCCGCCGCCGGTTCCGGGGCCAGTGCCGGGGGTCTGCGGGGCGGTCAGCAGACCGAGACGGACCAGCCGTTCCAGGGCTGCGGAATCCGCCTGGTCGTGGGTGATTCCGCCGAGTTCCAGTGCACTCCCGTAGAGCCGGAGGTCCTCGTCCCGGAGGGTGTAGTCGGGGACGGCGGGGGCCGGTGCCGCCACGTGCGAGGACGGGACGGGCTCGGAGGCCCGCGCGGTCTGCCCTGCCTGCGCGGTCTGCCCTGCCTGCACGGTCTGCCCTGCCTGCGGGGTCTGTCCTGCCTGTGCGGCCTTCGCGGGGTCGGTGTCGCCCCCGCACGGGCGCTTCGCGCCGTCCCCCGGCACACCGTCCCCCGGTATGCCGCCCCCCTGTGCGTGTTTCTGCACGGACAATTCACGACCCCCTTGCGGCCTTGAGGCTAGCCATGCGGAACAGACAGCATCAAGGGGGGAGCACGTCCACTTCGTGGACTCCTACGGCTCACGATCTGGACAGTCGTATCTCTCCACAGTTCCCCGACCGCAGGGAACTTCCCCCGACCGCAAGGAGCTTCGCATGCCCCGCAGGCTGTTCCGACTCGCGTTCGCCGGTGCCGCAGCCATGGCCGCCGTCCTCACCCTGACCGCGGCGGCGGCCACTCCCGGGGACATCGGATGGGACTTCACGGGTCCGGGTGTCCTGGACCTGGTGTGAGCCTGTCGGATGCGGCGGGCAGGATCTGCGGGTCCCACCCGCCCGCCGCCACCGACGTGCACGGCATCGCGGAACGCCTGCGCGCCGAAGGCACCGAGGTCATCGACTTCGCCTCGGGAGAGCTGGACTTCGAGCCCCCGGCGGGGCTGCGCCGCGCGCTCGCCGAGGCGTTGGAGGGCCCCACGCACCAGTGCACCGGTACGGCGGGGCTGCCCGAGCTGCGGACAGCCCTCGCCGGCCGGGTTGCGCGCACCCGCCGCGTCGCCTGCGAACCCTCCGGGGTGCTGGTGACCGCGGGCGCCCGGCACGGGCTCCATCTCGGCTGCCTCGCCCTGCTGAACCAGGGCGACGAGGTGCTCGTACCGCTGCCCGCCTGGGGCACCTTCATGGCGCAGGTCCGGCTGGTGGGCGCGAACCCGGTGGGGCTCGACACCCGCCCCACCGGGTTCGTCCCCACCGTCGAGGCGCTCGAGGAGCTGCGCACCCCGCGCACCCGCATGATCGTCCTCAACACCCCCAACAACCCGACGGGCGCGGTCTACCCGCCCGAGCGGCTGGCGCGGATCACCGAGTGGGCCGCGCGCAGCGGGCTGTGGATCCTCTTCGACGAGTGCTACGGGGATCTGGTGCTGCCCGGCGCCGAACACGCGCACCCTGTGGCTCTGGTGCCGGAGGCCCGGGATCACGTCGTCTCGTTCGGCTCGTTCTCCACGTCCTTCGCGGTGTCCGGCTGGCGCGCCGGATACGCGTACGGGCCCGAGCGGGTGGTCGCGGCGCTGAGCGATCTGCAGCGCCACACCACGTCGCACGCCGTCAGCGCCGTACAACACGGGCTGCTGCCCGCGGCGCGCGGCGAGGAGGACATCTTCGTCGCCGAGATCCGTGCCGTCCTGCGCCACCGCCACCGCGTGGTCAGAAGCGCCCTCGACGACCTCCCGCACGTCAGCGCGGTCGACCCGCGGGGCGCCTTCTACTTCTTCCTCGACGTGACGCCGCTGCTCGGCCGTACCCTGCGCGGCACGCAGCTGGACTCGGCCGACACCCTGGCCGCGGCCCTGCTCGAGCACGCCCATGTGGCCTTTGCCCCGGGCACGGCCTTCGGCGCGGAGGGCCACCTGCGGCTGTCGTACGGCCTGCCGGAGGACCGGATCGCGGAGGGGCTCGGGAGGCTGCGGGGGGCGCTGGCCGAGGTGGAGTGAGTCCCGCCGCGCGGTGTCACGCGGCCGCGGGGGCGCGGGGGCCCGGCAATCCGATGCCGGACCGCAATCTCCGGCATCCGGACGATCGGGCAGAATCGGCCGCATGACGAGCCCCGACGACTCCTCCGCCGACCGGCCCGCGCCGGAGCCGCACGAGCCGGAGCAGGCGCAGCGGCCGCAGCAGCCGCAGTACGCGGACCGCGCCTTCCGCTCGCCCGCCTCGCTCGCCGGTGGCGTGCTGCTGCTCGCGCTCGCCCTCTGGCTCGGCGGGGATGCGGTGATCCGCGGAGAGGGGCGGACGCCGTGGCTGGCGCTGAGCGGGCTGCTGCTCGTGGTGCCGCTGGTGGTGGCGTACACGCTGCGGCCCGCGGTCTTCGCGGGCGCGCGGCGGCTCCGGGTGCGCAATCCGTTCCGTACGATCACGCTGCCCTGGGCGTCGGTCGAGGAGGTGCGGGCGTCGTACTCCAGCGAGGTCTTCGCGGGCGGCCGCAAGTACCAGCTGTGGGCGATCCCCGTCTCGCTGCGCGCGCGCAAGAGGGCGGCCCGGCAGTCGGCCCGGGCCGCGGCCGCGTCAGGGAACGCGTACGGCCGCGCGTCCGCGACCACCGACGCCGCCGGGGCGACGACGAGCCCGGCCGCCCACCGCGCGCCCTCCGACCAGGCGGTGGACGAGCTGCGGGAGCTGGCGGAGCGGCACGCGTCGGACGAGGCGTCGCAGGGCGAGCCGGTGGTGCGCTGGGCTTACGAGATCATCGCGCCGAGCGCGGTTGGCGCGGTGCTGCTGGCGGTGCTGCTCGCCACGGGGTGAGGCCGGGGCCAAGCGCGGGTAGTCCGCCGCCGATTGGACTGAAGGGCGCTGCGGGGCGGCATTCGCACCGGGCGTGCTGTCAGGGCTCATGGCCGGCACGCGGCAATCGCCGGCCGTGGGCGGCAGCCGCCCGTCGTGGCTGCCTGCGCGGTCAGATGCCGGCTGCCGCCGCCAGGCCCGTCTTCAGGTCCGCAAGGACCGAGCCCGCCTTCGCGCGGGCCCGCTCCAGCGCGTCCCGCGCGTCGACCGGGACCACAACCTCCAGGTAGCACTTGAGCTTCGGCTCCGTGCCGCTCGGCCGGACGACCACGCGCGCGCCCGACACACCCCGCTCGTCGTCCCCGGCGAGCCGGTACCGCAGGGCGTCGGTCGGCGGCAGCCGGTCCGTGCCCTTGCTCAGGTCCTCGCTCGAGGTGACCGTCAGGCCCGCGAGGGTGCTCGGCGGCTCCTCGCGCAGCCGCTCCATCGCGGCCGTGATCAGCGACAGGTCCTCCACCCGTACGGACAACTGGTCCGTGGCGTGCAGGCCGTACGCGACGGCGATGTCGTCGAGCAGGTCGGTCAGCGTACGGTCCGCCTGCTTGAGCTCGGCCGTCAGTTCGGTGACCAGCAGCGCCGCCGTGATGCCGTCCTTGTCGCGCACGCCCCACGGGTCGACGCAGTAGCCGAGCGCCTCCTCGTACGCGTAGCGCAGGCCGCGGACCCGGGCGAGCCATTTGAAGCCCGTCAGGGTCTCGTCGTAGGAGATCTCGGCGCCCGCCGCGTCCGCGATCCGGGACAGCAGCGAGGACGAGACGATCGTCGTCGCGAAGGTGCCGCGGGCGCGCTTGTGGACGAGGTGGGTGGCCAGCAGCGCGCCCACCTCGTCGCCGCGCAGCATCCGCCAGCCGCCCTCTGCGGTCGCGTCCGGGACGGCGACGGCGCAGCGGTCGGCGTCGGGGTCGTTGGCGATGACGATGTCGGGGCGCGCCGAGCGGGCGGTGGCGAAGGCGAGGTCCATCGCGCCCGGCTCCTCCGGATTGGGGAAGGCCACCGTCGGGAACTCCGGGTCGGGTTCCGCCTGTTCGGCCACGACCACCGGTGCCGGGAAGCCCGCCCGGCTGTAGGCGCCGACCAGGGTGTCGCGGCCGACGCCGTGCAGGGGCGTGTAGACGACGCGTGCCTCCCGAGGCGCGCCCTCCGTCAGCACCGCGTCCGTACGGGCCAGATACGCCTCCACGACCTCGTCGCCGAGCGTCTCCCAGCCGGCGTCCGGCCGCGGCACGTCCGCCAGGCTCCCGATGGCGGCGATCTCCGCGGCGATGGAGGTGTCGGCGGGCGGCACGATCTGCGAGCCGTCGCCGAGGTAGACCTTGTAGCCGTTGTCGCGCGGCGGGTTGTGGCTGGCGGTGACGGTGACGCCCGCGACCGCCCCGAGGTGCCGGACGGCGAAGGCGAGGACAGGAGTGGGCAGCGGGCGCGGCAGGAGCGCGGCGCGCATTCCCGCGCCGGTCATCACGGCGGCGGTGTCGCGCGCGAAGTCCGCGCTCTTGTGGCGCGCGTCGTAGCCGATCACGACCAGGCCGCCACCGTGGCCGTACTTGTGGAGATACGACGCGAGGCCCGCCGCGGCTCGGATCACCACCGCGCGGTTCATCCGCATGGGGCCCGCGCCGAGCTCTCCGCGCAGCCCCGCGGTGCCGAACTGGAGGGTGCCGCCGAAGCGGTCGGCCAGCTCGGCGAGCTGCTCACTCTGCGCGCCGTCCTCGACGTCCGCCGGATCCACGCTCTCGAGCAGTCTGCCCAGCTCGGCACGGGTCTCCGGGTCCGGGTCATCGGCCAGCCATGCGCGGGCCCGGCTGATCAGCTCCGCTGTGTCGCTCGGCACTGCCACGGTGATGCGCTCCTGTGTCGGAATTCGCCGGTGCGGAATGTGTACCCGGCCCTGGGCCGGAATCTCGGATCGGGCCCCGATACGGCTCAGATCCGGCCGAGGACCTGCGCCAGCAGGCTGCCCATACGGGTCGCCGAGTCACGGCCGGCCCGCAGCACCTCTTCGTGGTTGAGCGGCTCACCGGTCATTCCGGCGGCGAGGTTGGTGACGAGCGAGATGCCCAGGACCTCGGCGCCCGCCTCGCGGGCCGCGATGGCCTCGAGGACGGTCGACATGCCGACCAGGTCCGCGCCCATGATCCGGATCATGTTGATCTCGGCGGGGGTCTCGTAGTGGGGGCCGGGGAACTGCACGTACACGCCCTCTTCGAGGGTGTTGTCGATCTCCTTGCAGAGCGTGCGCAGCCGCTGGGAGTACAGGTCGGTGAGATCGACGAAGTTCGCGCCGACGATGGGGGAGGCGCCCGTGAGGTTGATGTGGTCGCTGATCAGGACCGGCTGGCCGGGGCGCATGCCGGGGCGGAGGCCGCCGCAGCCGTTGGTCAGGACGACGGTCTTGCAGCCGGCGGCGACGGCGGTCCGTACGCCGTGCGCGACGGACGCCACGCCGCGGCCCTCGTAATAGTGCGTGCGGCCGAGGAAGACCAGCACCCGCTTGTTCCCGATCCTGTACGAGCGCACCTGGCCCGCGTGGCCCTCGACCGCGGGTGGCGGGAAGCCGGGCAGGTCGGTGACCGAGAACTCGTGGTCGGGCGCCCCGAGCGCGTCGGCGGCCGGAACCCAGCCGGAACCCATGACGAGCGCGACGTCGTGGCTCTCCGCACCGGTGAGCTCCCGCAGGCGGGCGGCGGCGGCATCGGCGTCGGGGGCGCCGGGGAAGTCCGAAGAAACAGAAGCGTTCACGCGCACGAGGGTAACCTGTCAGCGCCTACGCGCGTAGACGGACCCGCCCCAGCGCATCCGCCGAGCGCTGTGCCGAGACGGGACGGCTGTGGCCTCCCGAACGTCGCAGGGCGGTGGCCGGGTTGTGCCCACCCGATCCCCGGCCCCTCTGTGCCACCCCAATCCCCGGCCCCGCGGCACGAGTGCCCCACAACCTCCTGCCGAAGGCCGGCGTCACGTGTCCTGCGGGGCGCCCGGGCGCGTGGTCGCTCGAAGCGACAAAGGTTGGGCCCGGGGCCGCCGGGCGGCCGGAGCAACGGGTGGGCGCGGCATAAAACCGCGGCCGAAGGCCGGGACCCCGTTCAGCACGGCCGCTTGCGCAGCTCCATCACGTAGTCGTGCGGTGCCCCCGCCGAGTCCGCCGCATCGGCGATCTCGCCGAGGTACCGGGCCGACGGCAGCCCGCCCTCGTACCCGTTGAGCACGTAGCACCACGCCGCCTCCTCCCCGTCCAGCGTGTGCACCCGCACCCGCATCCGCCGGTAGATGTCGAGGCCGACGCCCTCCCAGCGGTCCATGGAGTCCTCGTCCATGGGCGCGATGTCGTAGAGCGCGACGAAGACCTGTGAGCGCGGCGCCTCGACGATCGTGGCGAGAGCGCCCTCCCAGCCCAACTGCTCGCCGCCGAAGGTGAGCCGCCAGCCGGAGAGCCAGCCCGTGCCGCGCAGCGGCGAGTGCGGTGCGCGGCGGGACATCAGCCGCGCGTCGAGATTGCCGGCGTACGCGGCGTAGAGCGACATGTTTCGAGAGTACGGGAGTGGCTCCAGGGTTTCCCGAGGTGCCCGTTCGTACGGATGACACCGCCCCGGGCGGCCCCGCGTCGCCGCCGAGCAGCCCACGAGCCGCGCGGTGCCGCGCCGGAGCCCTATCGAGGCCCCCGTGAGAGGCTCCGCGACGCGTGCGGGACAATGGAGCATGTGACTCGGATCGTGATCATCGGTGGCGGACCCGGCGGCTATGAAGCGGCGCTGGTGGGCGCCCAGCTCGGCGCGGAGGTGACCGTCGTCGACTGCGACGGTCTGGGCGGTGCGTCGGTGCTCACCGACTGCGTTCCGTCGAAGACCCTCATCGCCACGGCCGAGGTGATGACCACCTTCGACTCCTCCCATGAGGAGCTGGGCATCATCGTCGCGGACGACACTCCGCACGTCGACACGCCCGCCCGGATCGTCGGCGTCGACCTCGGCAAGGTCAACCGGCGTGTGAAGCGCCTCGCGCTCGCCCAGTCCCATGACATCACCGCGTCCGTCACCCGCGCCGGCGGCCGGGTCATGCGCGGCCGCGGCCGGCTGGAGCCCGCCCAGGCCCCGGACGGATCGCGGCGGGTGGTCGTGACCGCGATCGACGGTTCGTCGGAGACGCTGACCGCCGACGCCGTGCTGATCGCGACCGGCGCGCACCCCCGGGAGATCCCGGACGCGCTGCCCGACGGCGAGCGGATCCTCAACTGGAAGCAGGTCTACGACCTCGAGGAGCTGCCGGAAGAGCTCATCGTGGTCGGCTCGGGTGTCACCGGCGCCGAGTTCGCGGGCGCGTACCAGGCGCTCGGCTCGACGGTGACGCTGGTCTCCAGCCGCGACCGGGTGCTGCCGGGCGAGGACCCGGACGCCGCTGCCGTACTGGAGGACGTCTTCCGGCGCCGTGGAATGAACGTCATGGCCCGCTCCCGCGCCGCGGCGGCCAAGCGTGTCCCCGGACCTGCACCGACACAGGGACCCTCCTCGCCGAAGGCGGGCGAGGAGGGAGGGGTCGGCGACCGGGTCGAGGTCACGCTCTCCGACGGCCGCGTCATCACCGGCACGCACTGCCTGATGGCGGTCGGCTCGATCCCGAACACCGCGGACATGGGTCTGGACGAGGCCGGGGTCCGGCTCAAGGAGTCCGGGCACATCTGGACCGACGGAGTGTCGCGTACGACCGCGCCCGGCGTGTACGCGGCAGGTGACTGCACGGGCGTCCTGGCGCTCGCGTCGGTCGCGGCGATGCAGGGCCGGATCGCGATGTACCACTTCCTCGGCAGCGCGGTCGCGCCGCTCGACCTGAAGACCGTCTCGGCGAACGTCTTCACCGACCCCGAGATCGCGACGGTCGGGTACTCGCAGGCGGACATGGACGGCGGCCTGATCGACGCTCGCGTGGTCAAGCTGCCGCTGCTGCGGAACCCGCGCGCGAAGATGCAGGGCATCAGGGACGGCTTCGTGAAGATCTTCTGCCGTCCGGGCACGGGCATCGTGGTCGGCGGCGTGGTCGTCTCGCCGCGCGCCAGCGAGCTGATCCATCCCATTTCCATCGCGGTGGACAACAACATGACGGTGGAGCAGATCGCCAACACCTTCACCGTCTACCCTTCGCTGTCCGGCTCGATCGCCGAGACGGCGCGGCAGTTGCACGCCCGTAAGACCCAGCGCGAAGCCTGACGCCCCCTATACCACTTCGCTCCACCAGCCGCGAACAACTTCTGTTATTCGGCGCAAACTGCTGAAACCAGACGGTCGTTGGGGTTACTGTCAGTTTCGTGTTCGCTGCAGAACGTCGTCAATTGATCCTCGAAATGGTGCGAGCGAATGGAGCGGTGTCGCTCCGTGAGCTCGCCCGCGTCGTCCAGACCTCCGAAGTGACCGTACGGCGAGACGTGCGCGCGCTGGAGGCAGAAGGACTGCTGGACCGCCGGCACGGCGGTGCGGTGCTGCCGGGCGGATTCACCAGGGAGTCCGGCTTCCCGCAGAAATCCCATCTAGCGACCGCGGAGAAGACGGCCATCGCCGACCTCGCGGCCGGTCTCGTCGACGAGGGCGAGGCGATCGTCGTCGGGGCGGGTACGACCACGCAGGAGCTGGCGCGCAGGCTCGCGCGCGTGCCGGGACTGACCGTCGTCACCAACTCGCTCCTGGTCGCACAGGCGTTGGCCCATGCCAACCGGGTCGAGGTCGTCATGACCGGCGGCACCCTGCGCGGCTCCAACTACGCGCTGGTCGGCAGCGGAGCCGAGCAGTCCCTCCAGGGGCTGCGTGTCTCCCGGGCCTTCCTGTCCGGCAGCGGACTGACCGCCGAGCGAGGTCTGTCCACTTCCAACATGCTGTCGGCGAGCGTCGACCGGGCGCTCGTCCAGGCCGCGGCCGAGGTCGTCGTCCTCGCGGACCACACCAAGCTCGGCACCGACACGATGTTCCAGACGGTGCCGACGGATGTGATCACGCGACTGGTCACCGACGAGCCGCCGCTGCACGACGACCGTGCCGTGACCGAGTTGCAGGCCCTCGCCGACCAAGGGGTGCAGGTCGCGGTGGCGGGTCCGGGCGCGGCCGCTCCCGGTCCGGGGCCCGGGCCGGGAGGCGGAGCCGAGGGAAACGGTACGGCGGGGCGCAGGCCGCGCCGTATGGGCCCTCCCGGAGCGAAGGGGGGCGATGAGCTGCCCCTTCCAGGGCAGCGGCGGAATCACCAGCCGGGGGCCGCGGGGCCGCAGCTGCGCAGCGCGAGCGGGCTTGCGGAGCAGCAGCCCGCGATCGGCAACGGCCGGATCGCGGACCTGTCGCCGCGCCGCCGGTAGGAGGCCCCCGCCGCCGGTAGGCCGGTCGGGCGGATCGGCCGGTCAGTTCCCGCCATCGCGGTCAGCAGACTCCGGCCGTCAGCGGGCTCCGGGCAGCAGACGGTTCCCGGTCAACGGGCCCCTGTCTCCGAGCCCTTGAGGCCGGTGAGCGTCAGCATCAGCAGCCGGTCAGCCAGTTCCGGGTCGTCCGGGTTCTGCTCGACGGCCAGGGCGATGGCGTTGGTCAGCTGCATCACGTCGCCGATCCCCACGTCACGCCGTACGTCACCGGCCTGTTGAGCCCGTGAGAGCAGCGCGCTGCCCGCCTCGCGCATCGGCACGCTGCACTGGGCCAGGGCGGAGCATTCGTCGTGCGAGGCGCTCAGCAGGGCGCGTGCGAGCCCGCGGTACGTGCTGGCGTGCCCGATGACGGCCCGCAGCCAGTCCACCAGCGCGCCGCACGGCTGCTCGGCCTCGAGCAGCTCCCGCGAGCGCGCCAGCAGGGCGTCGACCTCGCCCTGGAAGACGGCGCCCATGAGGGCGTACCGGTTCGGGAAGTGGCGGTAGAGCGTGCCGATGCCCACGCCCGCGCGTTTGGCGATGTCCTCGAGCGAGGCGTCCGTGCCGTGCTCGGTGAAGGCCGTACGGGCTTCGGTCAGCAGCCGCTCGTAGTTGCGCCGCGCATCGGACCGCATGGGCCGGCCAGCCGCGCGCTCCGCCTCCCGCGATTCCCGCGATTCCCGCGCCGACGCGCGTGCGGCCTCCGTCGCCATCGCCCGTCCTCCCAGTCCCTGCCCACCGCTGCCCGTGCGTCCAGCATGCCACCGGCTGCGTTGTCTCTCGCTCGCCTTCCGAGCGGCTTGCCGTGCCCGATCAGCGCCTCGGCCGCGGGGGCGCCGACACGCTTCCCCAGCCTCCGCCGGGCAGGAGTACCCCTGGCGAAGCCAGGGGGTCCAAGAGACCTGCGCTTCGTTCGCGAGGCGTTGGCCGCATATCGGCTGCAGCGTCGCTGCGCTCGGTCTCGTCGCTTTCACTGCGGCCGATAGCGCCTCGGCGCGGGCGGCGCGCCTTCGGCTCCCCCGTCCCGGAGGCCGCCCCGAAAACGCCGTGGGGCCCTGCCGATCGAGTGGCAGGGCCCCACGGTTCGTACGGACCGTACGTCCGGCGTCAGTCCTTGATCTCGCAGATGACCGCGCCGGAGGAGATGGACGCGCCGACCTCGGCCGTCAGGCCCTTGATCGTGCCCGAGCGGTGGGCGTTCAGCGGCTGCTCCATCTTCATGGCCTCCAGGACGACGACCAGGTCGCCCTCCTTGACCTCCTGGCCGTCCTCGACGGCGACCTTGACGATGGTGCCCTGCATCGGGGAGGCCAGCGCGTCGCCCGAGGCGGCCGAGCCGGCCTTCTTCGACGCCTTGCGCTTGGGCTTCTTCCCGCCGGCCGCCGGGGCCGCGGAGACGCCCAGCGTGGACGGCAGGGAGACCTCCAGGCGCTTGCCGCCGACCTCGACGACGACGGTCTCGCGGGTCTCGGCCTCCGCCTCCTCCGTGTCCGGGGCGGCGAACGGCTTGATCTCGTTGACGAACTCGGTCTCGATCCACCGGGTGTGGACGGTGAACGGCCCCGCCGAGCCCGACAGCTCCGGAGCGAAGGCCGGGTCGGTGACCACTGCGCGGTGGAAGGGGATCGCGGTGGCCATGCCCTCCACCTGGAACTCCGCCAGCGCACGCGCCGCGCGCTGCAGCGCCTGCTGCCGGGTGGCGCCGGTGACGAT
>NZ_JBQQBY010000046.1:0-62661 GCF_052246385.1 Streptomyces sp. 8N616
TGTCCGCGTGGCTCAGCGGATCCTGGCGATGACCTGCGCGATCTGGCACAACCGCACCATCGGCGCACCCGTCACCCGCTCGCTGATCGCCTACGACCACTGAGCCACATCGGAACTAATCGTCTAGGGGAGGGCCTACTCGGACGACTCCGGCAACGCAGCGAGGTGCCGCCCGCCGACGGAGTCGGCTGATGTCACTGCGGCGGCGTGGGGCGTTGCGCCTGCTTCCTCAGGGCCGCTTGGCACCTGAACGGCTCCGCGACGGGGTGCACGTAAGGGCTCTCGCAATAGACTTACGAACACGGGCACTCTGGGATAAGAGGCGCAGCACCCCCGAGCGGGAGGTCACCGCAGATGGAAGCCAAAGAAGGCGACACGCTGCTCGTGCACGGCAGGACCGTCGGGCACCACGACAGGAAAGCCAAGATCGTCGAAGTCATGGGGGACCACGGCGAGCCGCCGTACCGGGTCCGCTTCGAGGACGACGGCAAAGAGTGCGTGGTCTCCCCGGGCCCCGACGCGGTCGTACGGCACCCGGGTCAGACCAGCCCCGGTCACTGACCGGTGACGCCCCCGCGCGCTCAGCGCGGCGGGCGCACCGGCGTCGGATAGTGGTCGGCGACCACACGGGCCATCGCCCCGATGCGGTCGGCGGCCACTTCCTTTGCCGAGAAGAAGGCGTTGCCGCGCACCTGCGGCCAGTTCTTGTCGAAAGTCAGATGCCGGGACAGCTCGGCCGGGTCCTGCCAGGCGGCGGGTTGCGCCGGGTCGCCCGCCTTGTAGAGCGCCTCGCCGATGAAGAGATCCACTCCGGTGCCGTCGACGACCTGGGACCACCAGGGCACGAGCTTCGCGTAGTCGGCGACGGCGAAGCCGATGTTCCAGTACACCTGCGGCACGACGTAGTCGATCCAGCGCTGGCGGACCCAGCCGCGGGTGTCGGCGTACAGGTCGTCGTAGGTCTGCACCCCGGCCTGGGTGTCGGACCCCTCCGGGTCGGTGGCGTGGTTGCGCCAGACGCCGAAGGGACTTATGCCGAAGCGCATCCGGGGCTTGATCTTCTTGATCCGGGCCGCGGTCTCGCACACGAGGCGGTCGGTGTTGTCGCGGCGCCACGCGGCCCGGTCGGCGAAGCAGGAGCCGTACCGCTCCCAGGCCGCGTCGTCGTCGAAGACCTGGCCGGCGACCGGATACGGGTAGAAGTAGTCGTCCCAGTGCACGGCGTCGATGGCGTACCGCCGCACCGCGTCCAGCATCGCGTCCTGGACGAAGTGCCGGACCTCGGGCAGCCCGGGGTTGTAGTACAGCTTGCCGCCGTACGGGACCACCCACTCCGGGTGCACGCGCGCGGGGTGTGCGGGGACCAGCCGCGAGGGGTCGGTGTGGTTCGCGATCCGGTACGGGTTGAACCAGGCGTGCAGTTCCAGGCCGCGCCGGTGGGCCTCGCGCACCGCGAAGCCGAGCGGGTCCCAGCCCGGGTCCTTGCCCTGCTCGCCCGTGAGGTACTGCGACCAGGGCTCGTACGCCGAGGGCCACAGCGCGTCCGCCGTCGGCCGCACCTGAAAGATCACGGCGTTCAGCCGCCGCTGCACGGCCGTGTCGAGGAATCCGATCAGCTCGGCCTGCTGCCGGTCCGCGGGGAGCCCGGCCCGCGAGGGCCAGTCGCGGTTGGCGACGGTCGCCAGCCACATGCCGCGGAACTGCCGCTCCGGACGGCGGATGACGCCCAGCGCCTCGTCCGTGGCCTGCGCCGGGGCGTACGTGTTCGCGTCGCCCGCCGCCGGCAGCCCGGACAGCGCCCCGGCCGCCCCTGCCGCTCCCACCGCGAACCCTCTTCGTGAGATACGCCTCATGACTCGCCCCCTCGGTACCGGGTAAGTCCCGCCCTACGGCCTCAGCATGCCCGCCCCGGCGGCTTCGGGACAGAACCGCGCGGAGTAACGTCTGGTCTGAAGAAGACGAAGATCAGCGAAAGGCACGATGTGACCGACATCGAACGCGTCGGAGTGGTGGGCTGCGGCCAGATGGGCGCGGGCATCGCGGAGGTCTGCGCCCGCTCCGGCCTGGAGGTCATGGTCGCCGAGACCACCGGCGAGGCCCTGGAGATCGGCCGCACCCGCCTGACGAACTCCCTCGGCAAGGCCGCGGAGCGCGGCAAGATCACCGAGGAGGAGCGGGACGCGACGCTGGCGCGGCTGAGCTTCACCACCGACCTGGGCGAGTTCGCCGACCGGGACGTGGTCATCGAGGCCGTCGTCGAGAACGAGCAGGTCAAGACCGAGATCTTCCAGATCCTCGACCAGGTCGTCACCCGGCAGGACGCCATACTGGCCTCCAACACCTCCTCCATCCCGCTGGTCAAGCTGGCGGTGGCCACCTCCCGGCCCGACCAGGTCATCGGCATCCACTTCTTCAACCCGGCGCCCGTGCAGCGGCTGGTCGAGCTGATCCCGGCGCTGACCACCGCCGACGAGACGATCATGCGGGCCGAGAAGCTCGTCACCGACGTCCTCGGCAAGCACGCGATCCGCGCCCAGGACCGCTCGGGGTTCGTCGTCAACGCGCTCCTCATCCCGTATCTGCTCTCCGCGATCCGGATGTTCGAGTCGGGCATCGCGAGCCGCGAGGACATCGACAACGGCATGGAGCTGGGCTGCGCCCACCCGATGGGCCCGCTGAAGCTCTCCGACCTGATCGGCCTGGACACGGTGGCTTCGGTGGCCCAGTCGATGTACGAGGAGTTCAAGGAGCCGCTGTACGCCGCTCCGCCGCTGCTGCTGCGGATGGTCGACGCGGGGCGTCTGGGCCGCAAGACCGGCTCGGGCTTCTACCCGTACGAGTAGCCGCGGCGCCTGCGGCGGGCCGGGAGCCGACAGCCGCCCCGCTCGCCATGACCGGGCGAACGGGGCGGTGGGCTCCGGGCCCGGGGGAAGAGGGCCCGGGACCCTGTTCCCGAGAGGGCTCCCTTCTCACTCGCGGTGACGATTCAACCGCTCAGCGCCGCGGCATGGCAGCGTGTGCGCCAAGGGAGCTGGGGTGCGGCGTTCACACGGGGTGCGCGGCGGGTGTCCGCCGCGGACGACCACGGTGGCCCCTGCTAAGCGGCCCTGGGGAAGTAGGCGTGACGTCCCGCGTCGTCTGGTGCGGTGCATCGCAAGGCGGAGGATCGTCCTCGTAGTGGGCCTACTCGGACGACTCCGACAACGCAGCGAGGTGCCGTGCCAGGCGGCGTGGGGCGTTATGACTACTTCCCCAGGGCCGCTTAGCCGAGCCGGATGTGGTGCAGGAGCAGCAGCGCCGCCGCCATGTTCGCGGCCGGGACCTCCCCGCGCGTGATCATGTCGGGCACCAGCTTCAGCGGCACCCACTGCCGCCGGTCCGACTCGAAGTCGTCCTCGGGATGGCCGACGTACGAGGCCTCGTCCGCCCAGTAGATGTGGTGCCGGGCGTCGGTGAGCCCGTTGGACGGCTCGACGGACAGCAGATGGCGCAGCGCGCCGGGGCGCCACCCGGTCTCCTCCTCCATCTCGCGCGCCGCGGCGGCCGCCACGTCCTCGCCGTCCTCGACGACGCCGGCCGCGAGCTCCCAGCCCCAGGTGTCGGTGATGAAGCGGTGCCGCCAGAGCAGGAGCACCTCGTTGGCGTCGTTGACCGCGGTGGCCACGGCGACGGGCCGGAGCCGGATCACGAAGTGGTCGAGGTGCCTGCCGTCGGGGAGTTCGACATCCGCAAGGTTGACCCGGAACCAGCGGTTCTCGTACACCGTCTGCTCCCTGAGGTTCTTCCATCGCACGCGCAGGCCACCCTCCGCCGGGTAGATGGCGACATCGCTACGTCCTGGAACAGGGAAAGGGTCACAGCGGGACGCGCAGCGCCCCGTCGATCAGTTCGGCGGCTTCGGCAGTTGCCGCGCACTTGCTCGCGACGAGGTGTTCCCGCACGGCGCGAAGGCGGTCCCTGAGGCGCTGGGACTCCATGCCGCGGGCCGTTTCCGTCATCTCCACCGCGGTGGCCACGGCCCGGTCCGCGTCGCCCTGGCGCAGTTCGACATGGGTGAGCATGGCCAGCCGGTGCACCCGGCCCCGGTCGTGGGCCGGGGAGCCGACGGCCGCCGCCGCGTGTTCACGGGCCGCCCCCAGGTCGCCGAGGCTCAGCAGCGCCTCCGCCACCTGGACGTTGACCAGACCCGGCTGCACATAGCCCGTCTCCGCGGGCTCCTGTCCGCGGCGGATGCGCTCGGCCGCCGCCTCGGCGCGCCGGATGCAGGACAGCGCGCTCGTCCCATCGCCGAGCCGGGCGTACGCCTTGGCCTGCATCGCGTACAGGTCGGCGGCCAGGGCCGGGGTGATGTGCGGCCCCGCTGCGCGCAGCGCCGCCTCGGCGAAGGCCACCGCCTGGCGGTATTCGCGCATGAACAGGGACTGGTTGACGAGCAGCGCGATCACATACGCGCCGAGCCCGCGGTCGCCGCTCGCCTTGGCCAGCCTCAGTGCCTGGTGAAAGTAGCGCTGCGCCAGGCCGTGTGCGTCCGAGTCGTACGCACAGATGCCCGCGACGGCCACCAGACCGCCGGTCGCCCGGTGCAGCTGGCGGCCCGTGGCGTCGGGGTAGCTACCGCGGAGCAGCGGCGCCGTCTCGGAGTTGAGGAAGCGGACGATGCGGGCCCGGGTCGCGATGCCGCCCGCCTTCCGGTACATCTGCTCGTAATGGGCGCGAGCGGCCCGCAGCATCTCGATGTCCGCCATGCTGACGCGGGTCTGGCCGTCCCGGGAGACGTCCGAGTCCTCGGGCGGGTTCTCCCACTCCCACACGGGGATGACGGCCGGGGTGCCGGTGAGCGCGGGCGCCGCCACGATGTGCGGGCGCTGCTGCTCGTCGGACCGCCACAGGGCGGTGGCCCGCTCGACGAAGCCGGACAGCGGCGTGGTCGGCATGGGGCCGGTGCCGGGGGTGCCGAGGCCGACGTCGTCGAGCGTCAGCGCCCGGTGCAGCCGCTCGCCGAGGACCTCGCATATCAGGTCGGGCACCCTGCCGCGGGGCCGCTGCCCCTTCAGCCAGCGGGCGACGGCGGTGTGCTCGTAGCGCAGCTTCATGCCCCGGGCGCGGCCCGCCTCGTTGATGTGGGCGGCCAGCCCCGCGTGGGAGATGCCTGCTTCGTCGAGTACGGCGTCGAGCAAGGTGTTGGGCTCCATGCTGCCCTCCCGGTGCGCTCGGTGGGGTCAGGGTAGTGGAGCGGAACGCACACGGGGTGTGAACTTCGCACCGGTGTACGGGTTTTCAGCCGCGCACGTGCTGGGCTGCGCCGACCGCGCCCCCCGCGCCACTGCCGGACGGCAGAAGCACCGTGCGATGCGCGTGGATTCCGGCCGCCTCGGCCGAATCGCAGGCGGCGACGACGGTGGTCCCGGACTCGGCGATCCGGCGCAGCCGGGACCAGACGCGGTGCCGGGCGGTGGCGTCGAGGCCGTCGTCCGCCGCGTCGACGAGCACGGAGGCGGGCTCGTCGGCCAGGGCGAGCGCGAGGGCGAACAGCAACTGGTCGGCGCGGGACAGGACTTCGTAGCGGACGCGCCGCTGCAGCACGCCGGGCGCACGGCCGCGTCCTGCTCCCTCGGCCAGCGCCAGGCCCGCCGCGGCCAGCGCCCCGCCGACCGCGTCCCGGCGGCCGTCCTCCTGGGGCGGCTCCTGCCCGTGGCTCCCGGGCCGGTGCACACCGCGGGCCGCCGCCAGGAGGTCCTCGACACGGGCGTGCGGATCCGGGGCTCCCGGCCCGTGATCGCGTACGACGGCGATCCGGGCGCGCGGGCGATGGGTGCCCCCGCCGCGCAGCCACGGGCGCCGTGCGAGGGCCGTCAGCAGGGCCGTACGGGCGGGTCCTGCCGGCCCGATGACGGCGAGCAGCTCGGCTCCGGGAACCGCCTGCCGGAAGCCGTCGGCGGTGAGGGAACTGCCGTGTCCGGTCGTCGCTTTGACCATGCCTGCCCTCTCCTCGATCCGATCGAAATCACTCATAGGTCTACCAATCGGGAGGGACATCGGGCGTGCGGCACTCCGGGAAACGCGTGGCGGCACGGCGATGCGGGGCGCGGCGGGGAGGCATGGCGGCGTTGGGAGCGCAGCCGGAGCGGGTGTTCCGGGCTCAGGCGAACTCGATCTCGACGGGCCGTGCCGTCACGGTTCCCCGGGGGACCCGGCCCACCAGATCCAGAAGCGTCTCCCGCTCGCTCTCCCTCTGCCCGAAGCCTCCGAGCCACTGCTGGGGACTCTCGCTGCCGGTGGCGAGCGTGAGCCCGTACCGATAACGGCCCGGCTGGGTGGGGCGGAAGGAGGCGAAGGTGGCCAGGGGCAGGTAGTGGGACCCGCCCGCGGGCACGGTCGGGTCGAAGCCCTCGCCCGGGGCGAGCCGCCGGAAGTCCTCGGGGCGCAGCGGGCCGACGTGCGGGTCCTCCTTCTGCAGGCGCGGCTGCACCACGATGCCGCCGCGCGTGATCGTCGGGCGGTAGTGGGGGAAGCGCACGCCTTCCTCCGAGCCGTCGAGCACGCCGACGACCCACACCTCCTTGTCGCCGACGTTGCGCAGCTCCACCTCGACGGGAAGGGCGGTACCCAGGGCATGCGGCCCCTCGGGTGCGCGCAGTACGAGGTCGAGAGCGGCGGCCACGGGGCCGCCGCTCCCGACAGCGGGACGGGCCGGCATGCGACTACTGCCGGGCCGTGGCCGGGCCGCTACCGGCTCTCACGGGCCACCGTCTCCTTGATCTGCTGCGCCTGGGCCTCGATGTTCCGCAGGACCGAGGGGTTCTGTGTCCTGCGCCGGAAGATGGAGACCATGTCGTCCGCCGTCTGCCGGGCCCGCTCGATGTCGCCCGCCTTGGCCTCCATACGGGCGCGGCGCTTCATCACCCAGCCCAGGGTGATGTTGTCGACGCCCCGGTCCTGCAGCGAGGCGTCCACGACCGCGTTCAGCTGCTGGATGCTCTCGCGGGGATCGGCGGGCTTCACGCCCAGGGTCTTGTCCCTGCCCAGGTACTTGAAGTCCCGGGAGGCGTTGGCGCCCCTGACCAGGCGCGGGTAGACGGCGAGGGGGTGGCCCGCGTACCGGTCGAGCACTTCGTTCAGCGCCCGGTCCCCCGATGCCAGCATCTCGCTCTGGGAGCCGAGGAGGGAGAAGAGCATGCCCTGGTCGTCGCCCATCATCAGCTCGGCCACCTGCTCGTCCTCTTCGGTACGGGGCGAGCGGATGGTGAGGTGGTGGACCTGGGACAGCACCCGGGAGCCGTCCGATGCGACGTACTGGGCGCGCAGCTGGTACCGGCCGGGCTGCTGGAAGTACAGGCCGTCCTTGCCGTAGCCGATGTACGAGCTCTCGTAGATCGCCGGGCGCTCACTGTCGAGCCGGACCTGTGCGCCGTCGTCGACACAGCGCGTCAACGGCGGCCGGTAGGTCTTGATCTCGCCCGAGGGGGCGCAGATGGCGATGTTGACGAAGCCGTCCTTCGGGTCGAGCCGCCCGTGCGTGTCCCGTCCGTTCAGATCGGTGGTGGACAGCTTGAGTTCGACGACGACGGGCTCCCCGAACCGGAAGCCACCCGGCGAGCGCAGCTCCAGGGCCAGGCCGGAGTTGTTCACGACGGGATCGCCGAAGAGGTCGGCGTCGATCTCGGCCGCACCGACCCCGAAGGGGTTTCCTCCCATGGCCACATCGCGGTAGAAGCCGTGCCTCAGGTGGACCAGCTCGCTGTCGGTGAACTGGAACGGGAAGGCGGCCCAGTAGGCGGGCTCTCCGCCCGGCGCCGGGGGCGGCGGCTGGAACCGCCACGCGTAGTTCATCCACGACAGGTCGCCGAAACCCCCGTTGGAGCCCAGGGGTTGAGGGGGATCGGCGAAGTTCTTCTGCCAGGAGTGCAGCAGGTTGAAGGCGTGGCCGAGCTCGTGGACATAGGTGCGCAGCTGTGCCCGCTGACTGGCCGGGTCCATGCCCCTGATCGCGTCATGGAAGACCGCACAGCCCTGCCGCTGGAAGGCTCCGCCCGCGTCGAACATGATCCCCCGGACGCCATCCTGCACATAGGAGCTGGCCACCAGCAGCCACACCTGCCACAGCGGCGCGTCCCTCCAGAGGCTGAAGTGGTTGACCATCGCGTTGTGCAGCTCGGAGTCGTCCCACTTGGCGTCGGGCCCTGCGGCACCGGCGGAAATGACGTTGGGAGCCCCCGCCACCTGCATCTCGATGCCCGCCTCCTCATAGGCCTTCGGCACGGTGAGCGTGCGCACGGGGCTCGACGGCGGCTGCGGCAGGGAGCCGGTGTCGTAGGAGATGAACGGGACGGCCCCGGCTACGGAGTCCTGCTCGAGCTGGACGCTGCGGAAGTGCGGTGAGACGAAGGAACAGAGATACGTCGCGCTGGGCGCCGCACCCCCCGCCGAGAACTGCACGGTGGCGACACCCGGCCGGGGCGGGAAGCCGGTCCCGCGGGGAATGGTCACCCGTACGTGCCGCGAGCCGACCGGGAAGCTGAACCTCCCCTGCCCTTCCACCTTCACCACTCCGAGCGCGGAGGAGATCGTCGGGGCCTCGACGACGAAGGACCCGGCATAGCTGGCGGTGGCTCCGCTGCTCTGGAAGAAGTCGCCGCTCACCCGCATGGTCGGCCGGAAGCCGTCCACGTCGACCCGGAGCTCCAGCTGGATCCCGGCGCCTGCGCTGCGGTAGCGGCCACGCACCAGGCGCCGCAAGGGTTGCGCCGCGGCCCTGAGCGCGGCGTGCGCCTCCAGCTGCGCCACTCTCGTCTGGAGCTGGACGGCCTGTTCACCGCCTTCCGGCTCGGCGGACGCGGCCTCCTCGAGCTCCTCCATCTCCTTCCGCTCGAGCAGGTCCTCGAGTTCGAACACCTGGGACGGTTGGGCCTGTCCGTCGAGCGCCGTGGGGTCCGTGATGACTGCCATGCGGTTCTTGCTCCTTATGCTCGGGCTCCTTGGGCCCACGGCCCGTCACAGGGGCGCGGTACGTCACAGGAACCAGTGGTCCGGGATCTGACAGGCCGCGCATGGTGATGGCCGCGCTCACCGCCGTCGTGGGGTGTGAACCGAGGGAGCTGAGAAGCGCGCGGGCTGACCCGCCGGCCGGCGTCCTCAGCCCAACACAGCGGGGCTCGACCTTCACGCCACGTACGCCTGTCCGGGTGGCCTGTACGGCAGGCGTGGCGGTTCCCATCCCGTGCCCCCGGACGAGGGCGGCGCGGCGGGGGCGGTCAGTCGGCGGCGGAGTGGAGAGTCCGGGCGCGGCAGGCATGCGCGACGGCCGGCGGTACGGGCACCCGGTGCCGGTCGTTGCGCAGCACGACCAGCGCCGTGTCGTCCTCGAGCCGTCCGCCGGTGTGCCGCAGCAGCGCGGCGTGCACCCCCTCGACCACCGTCCGGGGCACGATGCCGGGGCCGGTGCCCGGGACGGGTCCGGGGCAGGGACCGGCGGCGCTGCTCCCGGTGCTGCTCCCGGTGCTGACGGTGTCACTGCTGCCGGTGCCGCCGCTGCTGCCGGTGCACCCGCTACCGGTGCTGTCGGTGCCCGCGCCCGAGCCGTCGCAGGAGCTGTCGCCCGCCTGCGCGGCCGCCGCCAGTTCGCGCGGCAGTGGGAAGAACTCCCCCGCGGCGTCGCGCGCCTCCTCGACCCCGTCCGTGTGCAGACAGAAGGCCTGACCGGGTCTCAGGGGCGCGCAGTCCACCACGCGGAGGTCCGCGGGCAGCGGGAAGGGCCCGAGCGGCGGCAGCGGCTCGGCGTCCGCGACCTGCACGGCCCGCACTCCGCCCGCCGCTTCGCCGGTCAGCAGATACGGCCACGGATGACCGCAGTTGAGGGCGACCGTGTTCCCGCACTCGCGTACCTCGAGCACGAGCACCGTCGCGAACTCCTCCGCCAGCGGGCTGTCCGGCTCTGCGCCGGGCTCCGCCGGTGGCGAACCCGCGCCGCCCGCCGCCGGGTACTCCTCCTCCGAGCGTTCCCGCAGATGGCGGTGCATGGCCCGCTCCAACCGGCGCAGCACGCCGGCGAGTTCCGGCTCGTCGTGCGCCGCCTCCCGGAAGCTGCCGAGGAGCGCGGCGACGGCGCCGATCGCGGCGAGGCCGTGGCCGCGCACGTCCCCGATCACGACCCGCACGCCGTACCGGGTGGCGAGCGCCTCGTAGAGGTCGCCGCCCACCGAGGCTCCGCGGGTCGCGGAGAGGTGCCCGGCGGCGAGGGCCAGGCCGTCGAGCTTCTGCGGCAGCGGGCGGAGCAGCACCCGCTGCGTCGCGGCCGCGACCTCCCGGGCCCGCTCCAGCTCGCGGAGCAGGCGCAGCCTCCGGCCGGTCGTGAGATATCCGGCCCCGACGACGGCGACGATCGCACAGCAGGTGCCGAGACGGGTGACGAGGTCCTGTTGCACCTCGACGGCGCTGAGCGGTAGGAGCGCGAAGAGGGCGCAGACCCCGCCGAACAGCACGCACTGGCGGCGGCCGCTGCCCGCACAGGCGATGGCGGGCGCCGCAGCGAGGAGCTGGACGAGCTGGGTACCGGCGGGGTGGGCCAGCTCCCAGGCGACGACGGCCAGCACCCAGAGACCGGGGAGGGCGAACACGAACCACCGACCGGCACGCGATAGGCCGGAACGCGCGCCCCGGCACGCCCTGGTACGGATCATGCCGACGGCCTCCCTGTCAGGCGCCCAGCCGGATCGGCGGGGTCCACGGTCACGACGCGCGGCGGCCTTGCGGCCGGATCGATTCTGGCGACCGTCAGCACCCGGATGACCACCGTCCGTCGAGATCTCACACGATCGTGTGATCCCGACCCAAAGGGCGCACAGGCCCGAACCTGTACCACCACCCACCGAGGGCGTACGTGTCGCCCGGCGCCGGCCCGTGCGGCGCGGCCCCGCATCCGCACGGGCCGCGCGCCCGGCTCGCCCGCGCCGCACGGGCGCGGGGCACGGCCCGGCGGCAGGCGGCCGGAAGCCTCGAAAGGGCGCCCCCGGCAACCGGGGGCGCCCCTTCGAATCCTCGGCGCGGGGTACGGGCCGTTACGACGACCCGCGGAGGGTGGCGCCCGCTCGCTCCGCGGCCGCCGCCACCGCCGCGTCGCGCGCCGCGGAGGCCTCCTCCGCCGTGAGCGTGCGGTCGGGCGCCCGGAAGCGCAGCGCGTAGGCCAGCGACTTCTTGCCCTCGCCGATCTGCTCGCCGGTGAAGACGTCGAACAGCCGCAGCGACTCGAGCAGTTCGCCCGCACCCGCGCGCAGCGCGGCCTCCACGTCGGCAGTCGGCACGGAGGCGTCCACGACGAGCGCGACGTCCTGGGTGGCCACCGGGAAGGTGGAGACGCGCGGCGCCTCCAGAGGACCGGTGACGGCCCGCTCCAGGCGGTCCAGGTCGAGCTCCATCGCGCACGTGCGCTCCGGCAGGCCCAGCGTCTTGACCACGCGCGGGTGCAGCTCCCCGGCGAAGCCGAGGAGCTCCTCCTCGCCGTCGATGACCACGTGGAGCCCGGCGCATCGGCCCGGGTGCCAGGGCCCGTACTGGCCCTGGCGCACGATCAGTTCCGCGCCGGCCTCGCGAGCGACCGTACGGGCCGCCTCGACCGCGTCAGCCCAATCGGCCGGGCGGCCCCCGCCCCACCAGCCCGCCTGCTCGCGGGCGCCCGCGAGGACGACGGCCACGTGCCGCGGCTGGGCGGGCAGCGCCGCGTCCAGCTCGGCGATCCGCTCGTCCGTGGGGCGCCGGTCGACCGGCAGGATCGCCGCCCTCCCCGGTTCCTCACCGGCGAGGAAGACGATCCCGGTCTCGAAGAGCGCGAGGTCGTGCGTGCCGCGCCCGTGGTTGCGGCGCAGCGCGCCGAGCAGGCCGGGCAGCAGCGCGGTGCGCAGCGCGGGCTCCTCGTCCGACAGCGGATTGACGAGCTTGACCACGCGGCGGCAGGTGTCCTCCGGGTCGAGGCCGAGCTGGTCGAAGACCTCCTCGCTGATGAACGGGTAGTTCAGCGCCTCGACGTAGCCGGCTCCGGCCAGCGCGCGCCCGGCCCTGCGGTGCAGCCGCTGGCGCTCGGTCAGGCCGCGGCCGGCGGGCGGCCGGGGCAGGGTCGACGGCAGGTTCTCGTAGCCCTCGAGCCGGATGACCTCCTCGGCGAGGTCGTTGGGGTCGCGGAGGTCGGGCCGCCAGCTGGGCACCGTGACGATCAACTCGTCCTGCCCGTAGACGTCGCAGCCGACCTGCTGGAGGCGGCGGACCACAGTCTCACGGCCGTACGCGACGCCCGCGACGCGGTCCGGGTGGTCGGCACGGATACCGACCGTGCGCGGCCCGGACGGGGTGACGACCTCGGTGACCCCGGCCTCGGCGGTGCCGCCCGCGAGCAGCACCAGCAGGTCCACGGTCCGCTGCGCCGCCGCGGACGCGGCCTCCGGGTCGACGCCGCGCTCGAAACGCCTGGACGCCTCGGAGGAGAGCTTGTGGCGGCGGGATGTGCGGGCGATCGCGACCGGGTCGAAGTGCGCGGCCTCGATGACCACCTCGGTGGTTCCCTTGCCCGCCGCGTCAGCGGCTGATGTCACTGCGCCCGTCTCGGGGTCGGTCACCGGCTCCGCGATCTCGGTGTTCGCGCCGCCCATGACGCCCGCGAGCCCGATGGGCCCGGAGTTGTCGGTGATCACCAGGTCCTCGGAGTCGAGGGCCCGGTGGGCGCCGTCGAGGGTGGTGAACTTCTCGCCCTGGATAGCGCGGCGCACGCCGATCGGCCCGTCGATCCGGGACCGGTCGTACGCGTGCAGCGGCTGCCCGAGCTCCAGCATCACGTAGTTGGTGATGTCGACGGCGAGCGAGACCGGCCGCATCCCGGCCTTCTGCAGCCGCCGCTGCAGCCAGATCGGGGAGCGCACCTCGGGGTCGAGCCCCGTGACCGTACGGGCGATGAAGCGGTCGCAGCCCTGCGGGTCCTCGACCTTGACGCGGTAGCCGTACGAGTTGGGCGCGGGCACGTCCAGCAGCGCCGGGTCGCGCAGCGGCAGCCCGTACGCGATGGCGGCCTCGCGCGCGACCCCGCGCATGGACAGGCAGTAGCCGCGGTCGGGGGTGACGGCGATGTCGAGGACCTCGTCGTTCAGCTCCAGCAGCTCGATGGCGTCGGTGCCGACCTCGTACTCGGGCGGGAGCACGATGATGCCGTCGTGGTCCTCGGACATGCCCAGCTCGGCGGCCGAGCAGATCATGCCCTCGGAGGTCTTGCCGTACGTCTTGCGCGCGGAGATGTGGAAGTCGCCGGGCAGTACGGCGCCGGGGAGGACCACGACGACCTTGTCGCCGACCGCGAAGTTCCGGGCGCCGCAGATGAGGTTCTGCGGCTCGCCGGTCCCGTTGGCGGTGCCGACGTCCACCTGGCACCAGCGGATCGGCTTCTTGAACTCCGTCAGCTCCTCGATGGCGAGGACCTTGCCGACCACCAGGGGGCCTTTGAGGCCGGCGCCGAGCTGCTCGACCGTCTCGACCTCGAGCCCTGCGGCAATGAGCTTGGCCTGTACGTCACGACCGGTCTCACCGGCCGGCAGGTCGACGTACTCCCGCAGCCAGGAAAGCGGGACCCGCATCAGATCTCCATCCCGAAAGGCCGGGTGAAGCGCACGTCACCCTCGACCATGTCTCGCATGTCCTCGACGTTGTGGCGGAACATCAGCATCCGCTCGATGCCGAACCCGAAGGCGAATCCGCTGTACTTCTCCGGGTCGACGCCGCAGGCGATCAGCACGCGCGGGTTGACCATGCCGCAGCCGCCCAGCTCGATCCAGCCCTCGCTGCTGCACGTGCGGCAGGGGCGGTCCGGGTTGCCGACCGAGGCGCCGCGGCAGACGTAGCACTGCATGTCCATCTCGGCGGACGGCTCGGTGAAGGGGAAGTAGTTCGGCCGCAGCCGGGTGCTCATGCCCTCGCCGAAGAGCGCCTGGACCATGTGGTCGAGCGTGCCCTTGAGGTCGGCCATGGTCAGGCCCTCGTCGACGGCGAGCAGCTCGACCTGGTGGAAGACCGGCGTGTGGGTGGCGTCCAGCTCGTCCGTACGGAACACCCGCCCGGGGCAGATCACGTAGACGGGCGGCTCGCGGTCGAGCATCGCGCGGATCTGCACCGGGGAGGTGTGGGTGCGCAGCACGACTCCGGAGTCGGCGTCACCCGCGGCGGAGCCGCTATCGGCACCAGTAGGGCCCTGGACGAAGAAGGTGTCCTGCATGGCGCGAGCCGGGTGGTCCGGCGGGAAGTTCAGCGCGTCGAAGTTGAACCACTCGGCCTCGGCCTCGGGCCCCTCGGCGACCTCGTAGCCCATCGCGACGAAGACGTCCTCGATGCGCTCCATCAGCGTCGTCAGCGGGTGCCGGGCGCCGGCCGGCGTGCGGTCGTACGGCAGCGTGACGTCCACCGCCTCCTCGACCAGCACGCGCGCGTCGCGCTCTTCCTCCAGCTCCTCCTGACGCGCCTTGAGGGCGCGGCCGACCTCCGCGCGGGCGCCGCCGACGCGCTTGCCCGCGTCGGCCTTGGCATGCGGGGGCAGCGCGCCGATCTCGCGGTTGGCCAGGGCGAGCGGCGAGCGGTCGCCGGCGTGGGCGACCTTCACCTCGCGCAGGGCCTCGAGGTCGCGGGCTGCGGCGATGGCGGCGAGCGCCTCGTCCCGCATGCGGGCGATCTCTTCCGGTTTCAGTGCCTCGACCTCGACAGGGTCGTACGACTTATTGGGTGCCGACATCTCTTCCCGTGTTTCCGATAGCTGGCGCGGCCCGCGCTCGGTGGCAGGGCGGCCGAGGCTGCCAAAGGTGCCAAAGGTCGAGTCTACGGGGCGCGGGAGGCCTCATGAGCCCGCGGGCGCTCAGGCCAGGAAGGCCGGGGCGCCCACGGGCAACGTAAATCGGAACTGGGCGCCGCCGCCGGGGGCCCTGCCGACCTCGATCGTGCCGCCGTGCGCCTCCACGATGCCCTTGACGATGTACAGCCCCAGGCCGGTGCCGCCGCGCTTGCTGCCCCGCCAGAAGCGGGTGAAGACGCGGTCCATCGACTCCTCGGGGATGCCGGGGCCCTCGTCTCTCACGGTGACGGCCGTTCCTTCCGTGTCCGTACGGGTGGGCGTGGGTGTCACCTCAATGGTGACCTTTCCCTCGCCGTGGCGCACCGCGTTTTCCAGCAGGTTGCCGAGCACCTGGTCGATCTTGTCGGGGTCGGCCCACAGATCGGGCAGCGGGTCCGGCACGTGGATGAAGAAGCGCTCGGGGTTGTGGCCCGTGCTGGTCAGCCCGGCCACATGGCGCGTCACGGCCGCCACCATGTCGACGGGCTGGCGGCGGACCTCCAGGCGGCCGGAGTCGATCCGGGAGATGTCGAGCAGCTCGGCGATGAGCCGGGTGACGCGGTTGGCGTCGGCGTCGACGGTCTCCAGCATCAGCTTCTTCTGGTCGTCCGTGAACCGCTCCCACTTGGCGAGCAGGGTCGCGGTGAAGCCTTTGACGGAGGTGAGCGGGGAGCGCAGCTCGTGGGCGACGGTGGCGATCAGCTCGGCGTGGCTGCGCTCGGTGCGGCGGCGCGCCTCGGTGCCGCGCAGCGAGACCACCAGCCGGTACACGGGGCCGGTGGGCCGCCTGCGGACATAGCGGGCGGAAACCAGCACCTCGCGGCCCCCGGGGAGCAGCAGATTGCGCTCCGGCTGCCCGGCGCGGATGGCGAGGCCGCCGTACGGGTCGGTGACGGTCCACCAGCGGCGGCCTTCGAGGTCCTCGAGCGGCAGTGCCCGCTCCACGGACAGGCCGATCATCTCCTCGGCGCGGCGGGCGGTGATCCGGGCGGCCGCGGCATTGAAGCAGACGACCCGGCCGGTCTCGTCCGCGACGACGAGGCCGTCGGGCAGCTCGTCCGGATGCAGGCCGTGACCGGCGAGGCCCCGCTCCGGGACGGCGCGGGTGTCCAGCGCACTGCCATCCTCCGTGCACTGGTCCGAAGTTCCCACGTCCATACCCCCCACCCCCCGCTAGGGCCCCGGGCGGCAACATTACTAGCTCTGGGTGACGGAACGGCACCCTCCGGAAGCACGCTGCGCGCGAGCCGACGCGTAGAGGCATACGGCCGCGGCCGTCGCGAGGTTCAGGCTCTCGGCCTTTCCGTGAAGAGGAACACGCACCACCTCGTCCGCGAGGGCGCGGGTCTCCTCCGGCAGGCCCCACGCCTCGTTGCCGAAGATCCAGGCGGTGGGGCGGCCGAGGACGCCCTCGTCGAGCTCGGTGTCCAGATCGCGCAGGCCGGCGCCGTCGGCGGCCACGATCCGTACACCCGCGCCCTTCAGGCCCGCCACCACCTGCTCGACGGGTACGCCGACGGCGAGCGGGAGGTGGAAGAGGCTGCCGACGGAGGCCCGTACGGACTTGGGGTTGTAGACGTCGACGGAGGCGTCGGTGAGGACGATGGCGTCGGCGCCCGCGGCGTCCGCGCAGCGCAGCACGGTCCCGGCGTTGCCGGGGTCGCGGACATGGGCGAGGACGGCGACCAGCTTCGGCCGGGCCTGGAGGATCTCGTCGAAGGGCCGGTCGAGGAAGCGGCAGACGCCGACCAGGCCCTGGGGGGTGACGGTCTGCGAGAGCTCGTCGATCACGGAGTCGGCCGCGAGGTGCACCCGGGCGCCCTCGGCACGGGCCTCGGCGACGATGCCCTCGTACCGCTCGGCGGCCTCGACGGTGGCGAAGAGCTCGATCAGGGTGGGCTCGCCGTCGCTGCGGTGCCCGACCGCCTCCCGCACCGCCTGCGGCCCCTCGGCGAGGAACCGGCGTTCCTTGCCGCGGAAGTTGCGCCGGGCCAGCCGCCGGGCCGCGGCCACGCGCTGGGACCGCGGGGAGATGAGCTCGGGGGCCGCCATGCTGGTGCACTCACTTCCGGGGTCGGTTCGAGGGTTACGGCCATCATGCGGCCGGTGTCACGGGCAGGCTGTCCGCCGCCGGTAGCCGTCCGGTCGTGCAGCGGCTGCCGCGCGGCCGGGCCGCTGACACGACCGGACCCGCAGGCCCGGGAGGGGGCCTGCGGGTCCGGTCACGCTCTCGGCTGCGGCTCAGGCGGCCTTCGGCGCGTTGACGTCGCTCGGCAGCGCCTTCTGCGCCACCTCGACCAGCGCCGCGAACGCGGTCGCGTCGTTGACCGCGAGCTCGGCCAGGATCTTGCGGTCCACCTCGACGTTGGCGGCCTTCAGGCCCTGGATGAAGCGGTTGTAGGTGATGCCGTTGGCGCGGGCAGCGGCGTTGATCCGCTGAATCCACAACTGACGGAAGTCGCCCTTGCGCTTCTTGCGGTCGTTGTAGTTGTAGACGAGGGAGTGGGTGACCTGCTCCTTCGCCTTGCGGTACAGGCGAGAGCGCTGCCCGCGGTAGCCGCTGGCCTGCTCGAGGATCGCCCGGCGCTTCTTGTGGGCGTTGACTGCCCGCTTGACGCGTGCCACTTGTTAACTCCTTGTACGGGGCCGCGGTGCCTCACACGGCCCGGATCGAATGGGTCCCGGTCTCAGACGGCCGCCCCGGGGCGGGCCGGGGCGCTCGACGTCACTTGCCGAGAAGCTTCTTGATCTTCTTGGCGTCGGCCGGGGCCATCTCGGCGTTGCCGGTGAGGCGACGCGTCAGACGGGACGACTTGCGCTCGAGCAGGTGGCGCTTGCCGGCGCGCTCGCGCAGGACCTTGCCGGAGCCGGTGACCTTGAAGCGCTTCCTGGCACCGCTGTGCGTCTTGTTCTTCGGCATAGCGCCGTTCTCTCCTCGTCGGTGGCGCTCCCGCGCGCCGGGGAAACCGGCATACGGGAGCGTCAGTTGTTTCGGTTGGTATCCGGGGCGGGGACCCCGGCGATCCCGGAGAACCCAGGATCACGCCTCGGAAGGCTCCTCGGCGGGCTGCTCCGTGGAGTGGTGCCCCGGAGACTGGTCCATGTGGGCAACGCCCTGGCGCTCCGCCTTGCGGGCGGCGGCCGCCTCGCGGGCTTCGGCCATCGCCTCGGTCTTCTTCTTGTGCGGACCGAGAACCATGATCATGTTTCGGCCGTCCTGCTTCGGGTTCGACTCCACGAAGCCGAGCTCCTGGACGTCCTCCGCGAGCCTCTGCAGCAGCCGGTATCCCAGCTCGGGACGGCTCTGCTCGCGGCCGCGGAACATGATCGTGATCTTGACCTTGTCGCCCTGCTTGAGGAACCGGACTACGTGACCCTTCTTGGTGTCGTAGTCGTGCGGGTCGATCTTCGGCCGGAGCTTCATCTCCTTGATGACCGTGTGCGCCTGGTTCTTGCGCGCCTCACGGGCCTTCATGGCCGACTCGTACTTGAACTTCCCGTAGTCCATGAGCTTGCACACGGGCGGACGGGCGTTCGCCGCGACCTCGACCAGGTCGAGGTCGTACTCCTGCGCAAGCTCCAGTGCCTTGGCAAGCGGCACGATGCCGACCTGCTCGCCACTGGGACCGACAAGTCGCACCTCGGGGACTCGGATCCGGTCGTTGATGCGGGGCTCGGCGCTGATGGGGCCTCCTCGGTTGCACCACGCGAATGCCTGGCGGACAGCCGCGTTACGTTGTCTGTCGTCGACCCCGCCCGCAGGACGCGAAAAACGCCCCGAACGGTCACAGGCGGGGCTCCTCACAACCGGGAGCACCGCCGCGCTGTTCCGCGGGGCGCATCGAGCGGCTTCCATCGCCCTTACGGGACGATGGGCACCGCCTGACCGGTGACCCGCCGGCCCGAGGGCCGGCCAGGTGGGAGATCGGAGCCTCCACTTGCGGGCCGGGCACTGGCGTGTCCGGCCGGTCGTTTGTCAAGCATACCAGCGTCCGGAGACCCCACCACCCACGTGCGCAGGGGGCGCGGGGCCATAGGGTGGGGGCTGCCGTCCAGTCGAAAGAAGTCCTGAGCATGAGCGACGCCACCCCGCAGCAGCCGACTCCCCAGCCCGAGGGGCAGGCCCCCGACTTCGACACGATGACCCGCGACATCGCGGACGTGCCCGCCGTCGAGGTGATCACGACCGTGGCCGTACACCTGATGAGTGCCGCCGCGGTCAACCTGGGGCTCGCCGAGGAGGGCGAGCAGCACAAGGACCTGGACGAGGCGCGGAAGCTGATCACAGCGCTGGCCGGTCTGGTCACGGCGAGCGCGACGGAGGTCGGTTCGTATCACGCGTCGCCGCTGCGGGACGGGCTGAAGTCGCTGCAGTTGGCCTTCCGCGAGGCGTCCGCGGTGCCGGACGAGCCGGGAGAGGGCCCGGGCGAGAAGTTCACGGGGCCGGTGTACGGCTGACCGTCACGGTCGTTTCCGGTCGCTGGGTCTTGCCGGTCTTGCCGGTCTTGCCGGTCTTGCCGGTCTTGCCGGTCATTCCGGTTGATCTGGTTGATCTGGTTGGTCGCTACGAGCGGCCCGCCTCCGGGGGCGGGGGCGCTGCCCCGGCCTCCGCGTTCTCCTCCGGCGGGGCGCCCGCGGCCGGCCGGGTGATGCCGAGCGTCTCACCGCCGTGCGTGACGGCGTGTACGAGCGCGGCGAGCACTCCGCCGACCAGCGGTGCGATCAGGAACAGCCACACCTGCGCCATGGGCGCCGAACCCGCGAAGATCGCGGGGCCCAGGCTGCGGACCGGGTTGACCGAAGTGCCCGTGAGCGGAATGCCGACCAGCTGCACCAGACCGAGCGTCAGACCGACCGGCAGGGCGGCGAAGCCGATGAGCACGAGGTTGCGCGTCACCGCCAGATAGACGTAGACCAGCAGGAAGGTCAGCAGGATCTCGGCGACGAACGCGCCGAAGATGTTGATCCCCAGGGCGGAGCGGTAGCCGTAGCCGTTGGTGCCGAAGGCGCCGGTGACCTCGAGCCCCGGCACCTGCTTGGCCACCATCAGCAGCAGGGCGGCGCCTACGATGGCGCCGAGCAGCTGCGCGATCCAGTACTCCACCGCCCTGCGGACGCTGAGGCGCTTGGCCATCAGCATGCCCAGCGTGACCGCGGGGTTGAGGTGGCAGCCCGAGATCGGGCCGAGGGCGTAGGCGAGCGCGAGCAGCGCGAAACCGAAGGCCAGCCCGATGCCGACGGTGCCGATGTACTCGGCGCCCAGGACGGCGGAGCCGACCCCGAAGAACACGAGCAGCAGGGTCCCGAGGAACTCGGATACGACCGTGCGCGTATCGACCCCGCCCGGGAGGCCCACCGTGGGTGCCGTCGTCTCCATCTCGCCCACCTCGCAAAGATCACTCAGTTTCTTTGCATTGTGGGGCGAGTGCGGACATTACGCCTGCTGGGCTCGGACGAAGAGCGGTTCGCCGGGGATCGCGGTCTCCGGGGGCACCAGCGCCATGTCGAGGCCGCGCACCAGCCGTGCCCGCAGCACCTCGTCGGTGGCCAGCGCCGTGGCCACCCGCTGCGCCACCTCGCGAGCCGGGGCGCCGGGCGCGAGCGCCAGGGCCAGGGTGCCGTCGGCCTCACCGCCCGGCGTGAAGTGGGCCCGCAGCACGGCGGACTCGTGCGCCACCACCGTCCGTACCGCCTCTGCGACGGCCGGGTCGGCCAGCGGATCCGTGGACTGCCGGCCCTCGGCGACGGCGAGCAGGGCGGGGCCTGTCAGCTGGTAGGGCACGGGGCCCGCGAGGTCGAGGACGACCGTGTCGGCCCGCTCATGGGCGGCCGCCTGCAGCGCCTGGTGCAGCGGTACGGCCACGGGCCGGGCCTCCGGATCCCAGCGGGCCAGCGTCTCGGTGGAGGTGAAGGCGGGCAGCGCCCGGCGGCCCCCGGGGCCCTTCAGCGTCGGAACGGCCATGTCGCTCGTCTTCTCGCGGCGCAGGCCGTCCGGGCCGGTCTCCGCCTCTCCGAGGACGGCGACCACCGGCACGAGAAGCCGGGCGCAGGGCAGTGCCGACAGCACCTGCGGCTCGGCGGCACGGTCATCGGCGTACGCGGCGAGCGCTGCGGCCAGGCGGGGGTCGGCGGAGCCGTCGTCGTCGGAGAAGCCGGAGTCCGGGATGTTCTTGAGCGCCACGCGTCGAGGGTATCCGCCGGGCTGCGAGCGGGTTCGCCCGGCCGGGCCGCCACCGGGCGGCCGGGCTGCGCGCCGCCTGCCGTCAGAGGACCGGGGGTTGCGGACGCCTGGCGGCGTGCCAGAGCGCGAAAGCCGCGACCAGAAGCGCCGCCCCAGCCGTCCCGGCCACGGCGGCCGGCCAGCCGACGCCGTCTTCCTCCTGACGCGTCCGGTCGGGTCCGGGCCCGAAGTAGCGCTGCCCGTACTGCGCCGGGACCGGCTGCTGCGCGCGCGGCTTCAGCTTCGCTCCGGCCTTGATCGCCGCCGCCGGGTCCACCAGGCCCGCGCCGCGGTCGTCGCTGCGCCCGCCCTCCGGGGAGTTCCGCGCGGTGTCGGCGAGGAGCTCCTTGACCTGAGCGGGGCTCAGTTCGGGGTGCGCCGAGCGGACGAGCGCGACGGCGCCCGAGACGAAGGCGGCGGCCGCGCTGGTGCCCCACCCCTCGTAGTAGCGGCGGTCGGGGTCGGCGATCACCACGTCGACGCCGGGGGCGCAGACGGTGGCGTACCAGCGGCGGGTGGAGAAGGGCGCGCGCGAGCCGTAGCGGTCGACGGCGGTCACGGCGATCACGCCGGGATAGGCGGCCGGGTACGAGACGCGGTCGCCGTCCTCGCCTCCGTTGCCCGCGGAGGCGACCACGACGGCGCCCTTGCGCAGGGCGTACTGGACGGCCGCGTCTTCCTGGGCCTCGGGGTGTGCCGACTTGCTGTCGTCGCCGAGCGAGAGGTTGATCACGTCGGCGCCGTGGTCGGCGGCCCAGCGGATCCCCTGGGCGAGCGCCCCGGCGCGGGAGCCGCGGGCCTTCTTCCGGGCCGGGTCGCTGTCCTCGAGGATCACCCGGACCGGCAGGATCCTGGCTTCGGGGGCGACGCCGAGTACGCCGTCCTCGCGGCCCGGGCCGTGCCCGTGGCCCGCGATGATCCCGGCCATGGCCGTGCCGTGCCGTGCCCACGAGCGGTCGCCGCGGCTCGCGCCGAACCCGACCAGGTCCTTGGTGGCGAGCACGTGGCCCTCGAGGTCCGGGTGCCGGTCGTCGACCCCGGTGTCCAGCACGGCGACGGTCACACCGTCGCCCTTCGTCGTCTGCCAGGCGTCCTGGGCGCGGAGCGCCTCGAGCGCCCACTCCTGGGCCCGTATGACATCGCCCTGCGCGGGCGCGGCGGGCCCCAGCGCGAGCAGCGCGGCCGCGGCGGCGACGGCGGTGGCCTTCGCTCCGGAGCGGGCGGCGCGGCGCGGGCGGCCCGCGGGGGGTTCCGGGGTGCCGGGGATGGCGGGGGTGGCGGGCACATCCTCGGGTGGGGCGGCGTCGTGGGGCGCCGAGGGTCTACGGAGCCGAGCGGGTGCGTCCGGAGTGCGGGGCTCGGGTGCGGTGGGCTCGGGCGCGGTGGGCTCGGGCGGGGTCATGAGGGGGCCTCCGTTGCCGCGGCGGCGGCCTTGCGGAAGCCGCGCTCGATGCGGTCCGCGAGTCCGCGGGCATCGTGGCCCAGCCCCGCCTGGCCCGGGGCCGACGTCGCACCGGCGGCCGCCGCCTCCTGCGCGGGCTGCGGGTCGGGAACCTTGCGGGCGTCGGCGAAGCCGGTGACGGCGTAGACGACGGCCGGGACGTCCGTCAGCACGCGCACCACCCAACTCGCACGCTGCGCGTCGCCGAAGCCAGCCGCTGCGGTGCCCTTCGCCGCGTACGGCCTGGGCATCAGGTCTCCGCGTTCGCCGAGGTCCTCGGAGGTGAAGCGGTGGCGCAGCGCGCGCATCCTCCCGGCGTCCGCCTTGGTGATCACCAGCCCGACGGTGGTCAGGCTGCTCGAGGTCGCATCGACGTACGTGGCGCGCAGCAGCCTCTTGCAGCCCGCGGGCGACAGGGCCTTGGCGAGCAGCGGGTCGAAGGCGCCCTTGCAGGTGCTGTCCGGGGCGACCGCGACACGCGTCCAGATGCGGTCGGCGCCGCCGGGGCCCGCGCCCTCGCCGCGCACGGTGCGCGGGAAGATCCGATCCACGGGAAGGCTGTGCCACAGGTCCCCGGCCTCGTGGAACGCCTCGCCCGCTGCGGGCTGGTCCTCTCCGCCCCCGGTGAGCCAGCTCCCGGCGGCCGCCCCGCCGAGGAGCCCGAGCCCGAGCACGAGGCACGCCGCGATGGCGGCCGCGCGGACCGGCGGACGCAGGCGCGCGGCCGGATTTGCGGGGTACGGGTGCCCCCACAGCTGCGGGCCCGCCTGCGGGACGTCCCAGGGCGGGGGCAGTTGACCGGTTGTGCCCCCGTACCAGGGCGCGCCGCCCTGACCCCGCGCGGGGGCTTCGGAGGCGGCGCCTGAGGCGGTCGGCACCTCACCCGTGCCCCAGACGCCCGGGCCCTCGGAGTGAGCTGGACGCGCTGTCGCCTCGGGGCCCGCGGCAGGAGCCGCGGGCGGACCCCAGGCGAGCCGGTCCTGCGGTGCGGTCTCCGGACGGCCCGCCGAGCCCGCAGTCGCAGAGGTCGAGCCCGTCGAGGAGGACGGCGAGTTCGGTGAGGACGAGGCCGGCTGAGCCTGATCCGGGCGGTCGGGCTCCGCGGCCGGGGTGCGTCCCGGCGGGCCGGGGGCAATGTCGGCGCTGCCGACCGCGTCAGGGCTCGCGTCAGGGCCCGTGTTGGCGCCCTCGTCCGAGCCCGGGACGTCGGAGCCCTCCCGGCGGACGGGCCGCGGCGGCGCCGACGAATCGGCCGGAGCGGCGGCCTCGCTCGGCCCCCAGGGGCGCCGGGGCTGCGGCGGGCTGCCGGGGCGGGAGGTCGCGGGCGACCGTTCCGGCGCGGGCGAAGCGCCCGGCGCAGGTGAAGGGCCCGGCGCAGGTGAAGCGCCCGGCGGCTCCGGCGTATTGGCCTGGCCACGGCGGGCGCCGGGGATGTCGGAGGCGCCCGGCGGAGGTCCGGCGGGGGCGGCCGGCACGGCGGGAGCGGCAGCGGGTTGGGGTGGCATCCCGTCAGGTCGCCCGGGGGCGCGGGCCGGGGGCGGCGACGCGGGAGGGGCCGCCTGGTACCACGCCCGGGCCTGCGTACCGTCATCGGCGCCGGGCGCCGTAGCGGGTCGGGGCGGGGCGGGGCGGCCTGCGGCCGCCGGCTGCTGCCGGGGCATCGGAGGGTGCGCCGGAGGCGGCGGCACGGATACACGCGCTGAGCCCGCCCGAGCGGCCGTTGGCGCGGCGCCTGATGGCGCGGACGCGGCCCCGGACGACGTGGACGCAGGTGCCGCCTCCGCCGAACCGGGGCCCGCGCCCCACGGTTCGGACGTCGGCGCCGCGCCCGGCACGGATCCAGGCGCCGCGCCCGGCGCGGAGCCAGCTGCCGCGCCCGACGGCGCCGGCGCGTTGCCCGGGGCCGGAGGCAGGTCGGAGGAGCGGGGCGAGGCCGCGCGCGGCGATTCGGCGCTCATCCGCCCCCCTCGCCTATGCTCGCCGTGCCGCCGATCGCCTTTCGGGGCAGGCCGGTTGGTATGTGGACAATCCCGCCGACGACCCGGGCGAGTCGTGGCGTTCGCGTCACTCTACGGGCTGGTGAGGGCCGGGCGGCAACCCGCTCGGACACATGGCCGGTTTGCCCCGACCCTGCCTCTACCCAGCGGTAACAGCATTCTGGCAAGGTGTGCTCATGCCAGCCCCCGCTGCAGGCCCCGCGGCCGACCGCGCCCGCTACGACCGGGCGACCGCACACCTCGACGCGCCACTCGCCCTCGTCGACCTGGCCGCGTTCGACGCCAACGCCGACGATCTCGTACGGCGCGCCCGGGGCAAGCCGGTCCGGGTCGCGAGCAAGTCGGTGCGCTGCCGTGCGCTGCTCGAGCGGGTCCTGGAGCGCGACGGTTTCGCGGGGATCATGTCGTTCACGCTGGCGGAGTCGCTGTGGCTGGCCCGCTCGGGGTTCGACGACGTGCTGCTGGCGTACCCGTCCGCGGACCGCGAGCGGTTCGCCGAGCTGACCGGTGATCCGAAGCTGGCGGGCGCGGTCTCCGTCGTCGTGGACGACGCGGCGCAGCTGGACCTCATCGACGCCGCGCGTCGCGCCACCGGAGGCGCCGAGGAGGTCCGGGTCTGCCTGGAGCTGGACACCTCGCTGCAGCTGCTGGGCGGCCGAGTGCGCATCGGCGCGCGCCGCTCCCCGCTGCGCACGCCCGCCCAACTCGCCGATCTCGCCCGGTCGATCGCGCGCCGCCCGGGTTTCCGGGTGGTCGGCATCATGGCGTACGAGGGGCATGTGGCGGGCGTCGGCGACGCGGTCGCCGGGCGGCCGCTGCGCTCCCGCGCGATCCGGCTGATACAGGCGGCGGCGAAGAAGGAGCTCTCGGCGCGGCGCGCGGAGGCGGTGCGTGCCGTACGGGCCGTGGTTCCGGACCTGGAGTTCGTCAACGGCGGCGGCACCGGCAGTGTGCAACACACCGCGGCGGAGGACGCGGTGACCGAGATCGCCGCGGGGTCCGGGCTGTTCGTGCCGCGGCTCTTCGACAACTACACGTCGTTCACGGGCCGCCCGGCCGCGCTGTTCGCCCAGCCCGTGGTCCGGCGGCCGGGCGTCGGGGTGGTCACGGTGCTGGGCGGCGGCTATCCGGCGTCGGGCGCCGCCGGTGCGGACCGGCTGCCGCAGCCGTACCTCCCGGAGGGGCTGCGCTACGACCCGCAGGAGGGCGCGGGCGAGGTGCAGACGCCGCTGCTGGGCACGGCCGCGGACGACCTGCTCATCGCCGACAAGGTGTGGTTCCGGCACGCGAAGGCGGGTGAGCTGTGCGAGCGCTTCGACGAGCTGCAGCTCGTCGAGGGCGACCGGATCGTCGGCACGGCGCCGACGTACCGGGGCGAGGGCCGCACCTTCCTCTGAGCGCTTCGGCCCTGCCGGCTCGCGGGAACGAGTGGTGCCCTGCTGCTCCGAGCCGGCTCGCTCGAGTCTCAAGCCTCAGGCCGCGCCGCCCGTGCCGCCGCTGCCCGGCGCCAGCGCCTTGATGCCCTGCGTGATCCTGTCCATGTCGGTGAGCGGCGGAGCTTCCTTGGTCGCGTCGAAGCCGAAGCGGACCAGGACGAGCCGCTGTTCGTCGTTCGGCGAGGGGAAGACCAGGGACTGGACGTAGCCGTCGTCGCCCTTCTTCGTGACGACCTTCCAGCGGACCAGGTAGCCCTTCCGGCCCGCGACGGTGACGGCCACGGACTTCATCTCCCTGCTCGACGTGACCCCGCCGTACATCTCCTTGCCGGTCTTCGGGTCCTTGCCATAGGAGGCCTGGGCGTTCTTGGAGATGTCCTCTTTGGCGACGCCTTCGGCGGACTTCGCGTCGTAGCCCGCGGCCGGTCTGCTGAAGACGCCGCCGCGCACGCACGTCGTGTCCGGCAGGCCGGGGCACGGGTACGGGCCGATGGTGATGGCCGCGCCGCCCGATCCGACGCGACCCGCCTCCCAGCCGTCGAGAACGGGCAGCGAGATGCCGTTGACGACGTCGGGCGCGGTGTCCGTAGCCCCGCTGGGGCCCGGGTCGGGGACGGAGTTGCCTCCACCGCCTCCGTTCGCGCCGCCGTCGCCGGGACCCGGGGTCCGGGCACTTGCGGTCGGATTCGCCCCGGCCTGGTCCGCGCCGCCGCCGTCGCCGTCACCGTCGCCGCTCAGCAGGACGATGCCGCCGACGAGTGCGGCGACGAGGACCGCGGCGGCGCCTCCGATCACGTACGGCTTGCCGCGCGAACTGCCCGCGGGTGGGAACGGGGTGTATCCCTGCAGGGCGGGGCCGGGCGACAGCAGGGGGCCGGCCGGCTGCGGCGGGCCGAAGCCCTCGTGCTGCGGCGGTATCTGGGATGCCACCGCGCCTTGTGGTTCGCGGGTGTAGTCGGTCCACGTGGAACCGTCCCACCACCGCTCCAGGGTGGGGCCCTGGCCTGTATGCCCGGGGTCTGTGTACCAGCCGGGCGGGGTCGTCATGCTCACGCGGTCACCTTAAGGGGAGCCCTCTACTCCGTACACCGGGTCCGGCAATGCGGACGCGCCCCTTCCACACCGGGCCGCGGGCACTTCGGCTCGCCAGAGGCCTAGAGCGGGGTCACGTACGCGCCCGCGATGCCGCCGTCCACGAGGAACTCGGCCGCGTTGACGAAGGACGAGTCGTCGCTGGCGAGGAAGGCCACCGCCGCGGCGATCTCCTCGGGCTCGGCGAACCGGCCCGCGGGCACGTGCACCAGGCGGCGCGCCGCCCGCTCCGGGTCCTTCGCGAACAGCTCCTTGAGGAGTGGGGTATTGACCGGGCCAGGGCAAAGGGCGTTGACCCGGATGCCCTCGCGAGCGAACTGCACGCCCAGCTCGCGCGACATGGCCAGCACCCCGCCCTTGGATGCGGTGTAGCTGATCTGGGAGGTCGCGGCGCCCATCCTCGCCACGAAGGAGGCGGTGTTGACGATGGAGCCCTTGCCCTGGCGCTGCATGTAGGGGATGACGTGCTTGCAGCACAGGTAGACGGAGGTGAGGTTGACCTCCTGCACCCGCTTCCAGGCGTCCAGTCCCGTCTCGAGGATCGAGTCGTCGTCGGGCGGTGAGATGCCGGCGTTGTTGAAGGCGATGTCGACCGAGCCGTACGTGTCGTACGCGGACTTGAACAGCGCCTCGACCTGCTCGGAGTCGGTGACGTCGACGGGGACGAAGAGCCCGCCGGTCTCGGCGGCGGCCGCCTTGCCCGCGGTCTCGTCGATGTCGGCGCACACGACGCTCGCGCCCTCGGAGGCGAAGCGACGGGCGGTGGCCAGGCCGATGCCGCTGCCCGCGCCGGTGATCACGGCGGTGCGGCCGACCAGGCGGCGGCACACTGGGGTTCCCCCTGCCGTAGGCAAGGGACGGGTCGTCTGCTCGGTCACTTGCTCTCCTCGGTGCTGATGAACACGTTCTTGGTCTCGGTGAAGGCGGTGAGCGCGCCGGGGCCCAGCTCACGGCCGAGCCCGGACTCGCCGAAGCCCCCGAAGGGGGTCCAGTAGCGCACGCTGCTGTGCGAGTTGACCGACAGGTTGCCCGCGGCCACGGCGCGGGATACGCGGATGGCCCGGCCCACGTCGCGGGTCCAGAGGGAGCCGGACAGGCCGTACGGGGTGGCGTTGGCGAGTCGTACGGCGTCGGCCTCGTCCTCGAAGGGCAGGACCACCGCGACCGGGCCGAAGATCTCCTCGACGGCCACGGGGGCGTCGGGCGAGCCGGGGGCGAGGACGGTCGCCGGGTACCAGAAGCCCTTGCCCGCCGGGGCTTCACCGCGGATCGCGGCAGGGGCGCTCTCGGGGACGTAGGACCGTACGCGCTCCAGCTGGGCCGCGGAGATGAGCGGGCCCATCTGCGTGGCGGGGTCGGCCGGATCGCCGACCGTGAAGGCCTTCACCGCGGGCTCCAGCAGCTCCATGAACCGGTCGTGGACGCTGCGCTGGACGAGGATGCGGGTGCGGGCGCAGCAGTCCTGTCCCGTGTTGTCGAGGAAGGAACCGGGGGCGGCGGCCGCGGCCTGCTCGACGTCGGCGTCCGCGAAGACGATGTTGGGGCTCTTGCCGCCGAGTTCGAGGGTTACCCGCTTCACGCTCGCCGCGCACTTGGCCATGATCTGCTTGCCGACGGCGGTGGAGCCGGTGAAGACGACCTTGGCGACGCCCGGGTGCTCGACGAGGGTGTTGCCCGCGACGGGGCCCTCGCCGGGGAGGACCTGGAACAGGCCCTCGGGAAGCCCGGCCTCCAGGGCGAGTCCGGCCAGCCGCAGGGCGGTGAGCGGGGTCGTCTCGGCGGGCTTGAGGATCACCGCGTTTCCGGCGGCGAGGGCCGGGGCCGTGCCCCATGCGGCGATCGGCATGGGGAAGTTCCACGGGGCGATGACGGCGACGACGCCGAGGGGTTCGTGGAAGGTGACGTTCAGGCCGCCCGCCACCGGGATCTGACGGCCATTCAGGCGCTCGACTCCCCCGGCCGCGTAGTCGAGCAGGTCGCGGGCGTTGCCCGCTTCCCAGCGGGCGTTGCCGATGGGGTGGCCCGCCTCGCGGACTTCCAGCCTGGCCAGCTCCTCGAGGTGGTCGTCGACGGCGGACGCGAAACGGCGCAGCTGGCGGGCCCGGTCGCCGGGCGGCAGGGCCGCCCAGCCGCGCTGGGCCTGCGCGGCGCGGGTGACTGCGGCGTCGACGTCCTGCGGGGTCGCGGCCGCGATGGTGGCGACCGGCTCCTCGGTCGCCGGGTTGATGACGTGAAGCTCGTGCAAGGTCTCTCCTGTGGTTCGCTCCGCCGCCCACGGCACCCTGGGGTTCCCGTTTCATACGCGGCTGCACGCCGGTGGCCGGTTGTGCCCACCCGTTCCGCCCGCGGAACGAATGCACACAACCGGCTACATCCGCTCGAAGGAGCGGAAGCGCTCCCAGTCCGTGACGGCGGTGTCGTACGCCTCCTGCTCGATGCGGGCCATGTTGAGGTAGTGCTCCACCACCTTGTCGCCGAAGGCGGCCCGGGCGATCGGGCTCGCGGCCCACAGCTCGGCGGCCTCGCGGAGCGTCGCGGGCACGTGCTCGGCGTCACCCTTGTAGGCGTTGCCGGTACACGCCTCAGGGAGCTCCAGCTCCTGCTCGATGCCGTACAGACCCGCCGCGACCATGGCCGCCACCGCCAGATACGGGTTGACGTCGCCGCCCGGGAGGCGGTTCTCCAGGCGGTGGGAGTGCCCGTGGCCGATGACGCGCAGAGCGCAGGTGCGGTTGTCGGGTCCCCACGCGACGGCGGTCGGGGCGAAGGAGCCGGGCCGGAACCGCTTGTAGGAGTTGATGTTCGGTGCGTAGAAGAGCGTGAAGTCGCGCATGGCGGCGAGCTGTCCGGCGAGGAAGTGCCGCATGGTCTTCGACATGCCGTACGGGCCCTGGTCGTCGGCGAGCACGGGCTCGCCGAAGTCGTCGCGCAGCGAGAGGTGGATATGGCAGGAGTTGCCCTCGCGCTCGTCGTACTTGGCCATGAAGGTGAGCGCCATGCCCTCCTGCGAGGCGATCTCCTTGGCGCCGGTCTTGTAGATGGAGTGCTGGTCGCAGGTGGTGAGGGCGTCGGCGTAGCGGAAGGCGATCTCGTGCTGGCCGAGGTTGCACTCCCCCTTCGCGGATTCCACGATCATGCCCGCGGCGCCCATCTCGTTGCGGATGCGGCGCAGCAGGGGCTCGACGCGGCCGGTGCCGAGGACGGAGTAGTCGACGTTGTAGAGGTTGGCCGGGTTCATGCCGCGGTAGCCGCGGGCCCAGGCGTCCTCGTAGGTGTCCTTGAAGACCATGAACTCCAGCTCCGTGCCCGCGTACGCGGTCCAGCCGTGCTCGGCGAGGCGGTCGAGCTGGCGGCGCAGCACCTGGCGGGGCGAAGCGGCGACCGGGGCGCCGTCGTGCCAGGCCAGGTCGGCGGTGAGGAGGGCGGTACCGGGGTTCCAGGGGGTGCAGCGCAGGGTGGCGGTGTCGCCGTGCATGGCGAAGTCGCCGTAACCGCGCTCCCAGGAGGACATGGCGTAGCCGTCGACGGTGTTCATGTCGGCGTCCACGGCGAGGAGGTAGTTGCAGCCTTCGGTGCCATGGTCCAGGACGTCGTCCAGGAAGAAGCGGGCGGCGAACCGCTTGCCCTGGAGCCTTCCCTGCATGTCGGTGAAGGCGAGGACGACGGTGTCGATCTCCCCGGCGCCGACGAGTCGCCGGAGCTCGTCGACGGAGAGCGGGGGTGTGCGGTCTGCCACGGGAATGCCTCCTGTCGGTGCAGCCGGGAGGCCATAAGGTAGTCCTGTAGACCATTGATTGGGAAGGGCTTCGATGGGCGACATGCAGGAGGTGCGCTCCGCGGCGGACCGGCTGGCGCCGGTGCTGCGGCCGGTGCGCGCGGGCAACGGGTTCGAGGAGGCGCTGGAGCAGATACTCCAGGTGCTGCGGCTCGGCCTGGTCCCGTACGGCGAGCGGCTGCCGGCGGAGCGCGAACTGGCGGAACGGCTGGGGGTGAGCCGGGTGACGCTGCGCGAGGTACTGCGGGTACTCCAGGACGAGGGCCTGGTGGAGAGCAGGCGCGGCCGGTACGGGGGCACATTCGTCCTCCAGCGGCCGGGCGGCGAGACCAGGGGCGGCGGGGCCGAGGACGAGCTGCGGCGGCGGATCGAGAAGGTCGACCTCGAGGACACCCTGCGGTTCCGGGAGGTCCTGGAGGTGGGCGCGGCCGGTCTGTGCGCGGCGCACGGGCTGCCGGAGGAGCAGGCGGACCGGCTGCGGGCCGCGCTGGACGCGACGCACGAGGCACCGCTCTCCGACTACCGGCGGCTGGACACGCTGCTCCACCTCACCCTGGCCGATCTGTCGGGATCGCCCTCGCTCGCCGCCCAGTACGCGGCCGTCCGCGCCACCGTCAACGACCTGCTGAACTGCATACCGCTGCTGGTGCGCAATCTGGAGCACTCGCAGCAGCAGCACACCGCGCTGGTCGGGGCGGTGCTCGAGGGGGACGCGGACGCGGCGCGCGAGGTGATGCGGGAGCACTGCGCGGGTACGGCGGCGCTGCTGCGTGGCTTCCTGACGTGAGCGTGCGGACGGGTCCGTTCCCGAGCACCGTCCCGGCAGCCGAGGCCGTTTCGTAACCGGTGTTTAACGCATGCCCCTTGCGTACGGCCGCACCCCGGGGCAATGGTATCGCCTCAAACCTTTAATTCCAGGCAGGCCCCAGCCTGAGGAGGCGTCTGTGTCCATCGACAAACACGCGACGGAGCCGGAGCAGGAACATCGGCCGTCAGGCGACGAACAACGTCTGCACGAGCTCGGGTACGCCCAGGAACTCGCCCGTTCGATGTCGGCGTTCTCCAACTTCGCCATCTCTTTCACCATCATCTCGGTCCTCTCCGGCTGCCTGACGCTGTACGGCTTCGGGATGAACACCGGAGGACCGGCCCTGATCACCTGGGGCTGGCCGCTGGTCGGCATCATGACGCTGTTCGTGGGCCTGGCCATGGCCGAGGTCTGCTCCAGCTACCCGACAGCGGGCGGCCTGTACTACTGGGCGGCGAAGCTGGCCCCCAGACACGGCCCGGCGTGGTCGTGGTTCACCGGCTGGTTCAACTTCCTCGGCCAGGTGGCGGTGACCGCGGGCATCGACTTCGGAGCGGCGTTCTTCCTGAACGCGCTGCTGGATCTGCAGTTCGGCTTCGCCGCCACCCCGGAGCACACGATCATGCTGTTCGGTCTGGTGCTGGTGGCGCATGGCCTGCTGAACACCTTCGGCGTGAAGCTGATCTCCCTCCTCGGCAACGTCAGCGTGTGGTGGCACGTGGTGGGCGTGCTGGTCATCGTGGGCACACTGGTCGTCGTGCCGTCGGAGCACCAGTCCGCCTCCTTCGTCTTCACGCACTTCGTCAACAACACCGGCTGGCACTCCGGCCTCTACGTCGGACTGCTGGGCCTGCTGCTCGCGCAGTACACCTTCACGGGCTACGACGCCTCGGCGCACATGACCGAGGAGACGCACGACGCGGCCAAGGCCGGCCCGCGGGGCATCGTGATGTCGATCCTCGTCTCCCTGGTCGCCGGCTGGATTCTGCTGGTCGGCATCACCTTCGCCATCCAGGACTACGACGGCGCGCTGAGCAGCGCGACCGGCGTCCCGCCGGCGCAGATCTTCATCGACGCGCTCGGCGTCACCGGCGGCAAGCTGCTCCTGCTCATCGCGATCGGCGCCCAGTTCTTCTGCGGCATGTCGTCGGTCACGGCCAACTCACGGATGATCTACGCCTTCTCCCGGGACGGCGCCCTGCCGGGCTCGCGGGTGTGGCACCGCATCAACAAGCGGACCAAGACCCCGACCAACGCGGTCTGGCTGGCCGCCGGGGGCGCCTTCCTGCTGGGCCTGCCGTACCTGTGGAACGCCACGGCGTACGCGGCCGTCACCTCGATCGCCGTGATCGGCCTGTACATCGCTTACGTCCTGCCCACGTTCCTCCGCCTGCTGCAGGGCGAGCGGTTCCAGCGCGGCCCGTGGCACCTCGGCCGCTGGAGCAGGCCCGTCGGCGTCATCGCCGTCGCGTGGACGGTGGTCATCTCCGTGCTCTTCATGCTGCCGACGACCAGCCCGGTCACGGCGGCCACCTTCAACTACACCCCCCTCGCCGTCGTCATCGTCCTCGGCTTCGCCGGTACCTGGTGGCTGGTGTCGGCCCGCAAGTGGTTCACCGGCCCGAAAGTCCAGGGCACACCCGAAGAACTGGCCGCCATCGAGCACGAACTGGAATTCTGAGGGGCGACCGGACGGACGACCGTTGGACAGGGGAAGCAGCGTGGCCAAACCCGTGATCGGCCTGAGTACGTACCTGGAGCCCTCGGTGCGCTGGGGGGTCTGGGATCTGCCGGCGGCTGTGCTGCCCGCCGGGTACCACCGCCTCGTACAGCACGCGGGTGGTCTGGCCACGCTGCTGCCACCGGACGACCCGGAGCAGGCCAGGGCGGCGGTGGCGCTGGTCGACGGGCTCGTCATCTCGGGCGGCCCGGACGTGGAGCCCGAACGGTACGGGGCCGAGCCGCACCCGCAGACCGGGCCTGCCTACCGGGAGCGGGACGCCTGGGAACTCGCCCTGATCGAGGCGGCGCTCGCGACCGGCACGCCGCTGCTCGGGATCTGCCGCGGGATGCAGTTGCTCAACGTCGTCCTCGGCGGAACGCTCATGCAGCACCTGCCGGAGTCGGTCGGGCACGACGGGCACTGCGGGCCGCCCGGGGTGTTCGAGCACCACGAGGTCAAGCCGGTGCCCGGGACGCGGCTCAGCGAGGTGCTGCCGGAGGCGATGGCCGTGCCGACGTACCACCACCAGGCGGTCGACCGGCTCGGGCGCGGGCTGCTGGCCTCCGCGCACGCGGAGGACGGCACGCTGGAGGCGGTGGAACTCAGCGATGGAAGTGGCTTCGTCCTGGCCGTGCAGTGGCACCCGGAGGCGGGCGAGGACCTGCGGCTGATGGAGGCGCTGGTGGCGGCGGCTCAGTCGCTGTGAGTTCCGGTTGAGGTCAGACTCCGGCCGGTTGCCCCTGTTCATCCTCGCCCGGGCACCGCATCATGGCGCGTACATGCCAGGCGCACACACATGCCAACTCACCGGGGCCCTGACCCTCCCCGGTGCGAGGGAAACGGGTGGCCGTGACAAAGTCCGTCATCAGGTCGGCGCTGGCCGCCGCCGTACTGGGCCTTCTGGTGGGGGCTGCGGCCGTTCCGCGCGCCGGGGCCGAGCCGCCGGCCGCGCACGCCGCCCGGCCCTCCGGAAGCTCCTCCGACACTCCCCCCGACAGTCCCTCCGGAGGTTCTTCCGCCGTACGGCCCGCTGAGGCCTGGACGCCCCCGTTGAGCACCAGAGGGCGCTACATCGTCGACGCCGACGGCCACCGGTTCAAGCTCAGTCCGGGAACTGGCACGGCGCGAGCGGCACGTGGACCGGCTCCGGCAGCCCCGACGACCCGGCCCGCAACCACGCGGGCGAGAAGTCCGACCGTATGCCGCTCGGCCTGGACCGGGCCCCGGTCGGTGAGATCGTGGCCGGATTCCGCGAGCTGGGACTGAACAGCGTCCGGCTGCCCTTCTCCAACGAGATGGTGCACGACCGGCGGCCGGTCCCCGACGCCGCGGTGGCGGCCAACCCGGAGCTCCGGGGCAAGACCCCCCTCCAGGTCTACGACGCCGCAGTCAAGGCGCTGACGGACGCGGGCCTCGCGGTGATCCTGAACAACCACACCAACACTTCGCGCTGGTGCTGCGGCGTGGACGGCAACGAGCGCTGGAACGCGAGCCAGAGCGACGCGACCTGGGAGAGCGACTGGCTGTTCATGGTGCGCCGCTACCGGCACAACGCGCGCGTGGCCGGCGCCGACCTCTACAACGAGGTGCGCCGCTCCGTATGGGACGACCCCAACTGGGGCCTGGGCGACCGGCACGACTGGTTCGCCGCCTCCCAGCGGCTCGGCGACCGCATCCTCCAGGAGGGCAACCCGGACCTCCTCGTCATCGTCGAAGGCATCAACTGGACCGGCATCCCCGTCGACGGACTCGCCCACGGGCGCCCCACCCTCGAGCCCGTCCAGCGGCTCTCGCACACCCTGGTCACATCCGGCAAGCTCGTGTACTCGGCCCACTTCTACGACTACACGGGACCGAACCACAGCGGCGCCACCGGCGCCGGAGAGACCTCCGACCCCCGCTACCGGGACTTCAGCAGCGCCGAGCTGTACGACGTGCTGCACCGGCAGGCCTTCTACGTCACGTCCGTGCGCGACCGGCACTTCACCGCCCCCGTGTGGATCAGCGAGTTCGGGGCCGGCGGGCGGGAGGAGACCGGCGAGAAGCAGCGGGCCTGGTTCCGCAACTTCGTCGACTATCTCGTCGAGACCGACGCCGACTTCGCGTACTGGCCGCTCGTCGGCTGGCACGAGAACCGCAAGGGCAACGGCTGGGCCCTGCTGCACTGGAACGCGGCGGGTGAGCGCATGGGCCTGTTCGACGGTGACGACTGGCGCGCCTCCGCCTGGCTCCGGCTGATCAACTCCCGGGGAAAGACCGGCGAGGTCGAACCGGTCGACCGCTGGTCCATGCTGAGCCCCGACCACGGGGACTTCGTCCAGTCGCTGCGGATGCGCGCGCTGCCGGACTGGGACTCCGGCGCGCGCAAGGCGGCGTGCCCGGACGGGCAGCGGCTCGCCGGGCTCAGCCACACCGGGAACCGTGGGCTGTGCACGGACGCAGGCGCCCGCGGCCTCTGGCCCGCGGGGGGCGGGCACGAGGTCGTCCGCGACGAACGGTACGTCGAACCGGGCGGCGGCGACTGGGCCTCGGGGTACACCAAACTCCAGTGCCCGGCCCGCCACTTCCTCATCGGCTACAGCGTGCGCGGAGCCGCCGTCTCCGCCGCCCTGTGCGCGGAGGCGGGCACGGCGTTGGGCACGAACGGCCGGACGGTGTGGTTCGACCGGGGCGACGACCGGCCGGCGGCGGCCAAGGGCGGCGACTTCGCGTACGGCCGCTATAAGGGCCAGTGCGCGGACGACGAGTACGCGGCCGGGGTCGCGTACACCGGGCGCGTGGGATCGTCGAAGACACCGGATGCGCTGCTCTGCAGAAAGCTGGGGTGAGCGGCGGGGCGGGGGGGGGACACCGCGGGGAGCCGTACGGCCGTCAGCGCGCCCGGCGCGTGAGGGACAGCAGGTCGCGGGCCGGGCCCGCAGGGCGGCGGCCAGCGGGCCAGACCGCGCGCAGATCGCGGCGCAGCGGGACGCCCTCGACGGCGATCTCGACCAGCCGGTGGGCGGCGAGCTCCTCGCCGACGGCGAGTTCGCTGAGGACGGACGGCCCGGCGCCGCTCAGCACGGCGGCCTTCACGGCCGTGGTCGAGGCCAGCTCCAGCAGGGGTTCTGCGAGCCCGCCGTGGGCGGCGAGAGCCGCGTCGAGGACCTGGCGGGTGCCGGAGCCGCGCTCGCGCAGGATCAGCGGAGTCGCGGCCAGTTCGTCCGCACCGACCGGACTACGGCGGCGGGTCCAGCGGTGGACGGGGGCGGCGACGAGGACGAGCCGGTCGTGTCCGATCACGGCGCCGTCGAGGCCCCGCAGCGTGTCGAGGCCCTCGACGAAGCCGAGGTCGGCGTCGTCGGAGAGGAGCCGCTGCGCGACGGCGGCGGAGTTCCCCGCGAGCAGCGACACGGCGGTCCCGGGGCGCTGTGACCGCAGCGCGATCAGCCAGCCGGGCAGCAGGTACTCGGCGATGGTCATGCTCGCTGCCACCCGCAGCCGCGAGTCGCGGCGGGCGCGCAGCGCCTGTGCCCCGGCGTCGAAGGCCTCGGCGGCGTCGACGATCCGGCGCGCCCAATCGGTGACGAGCACACCGGCGTCGGTGAGCCGGGAGCCGCGCGGGGACCGGTCCACCAGCGCCACGCCCAACTGCCGTTCCATGGAACGGATACGGCTGCTCGCGGCGGGCTGTGTGATCCCGAGCTCCCCGGCCGCGCGCCCCAAGCTGCCCAGCCGGGCGACCGCGAGCAGCAACTCCAGCGCGCCCAGGTCGGGAACCCGGTGGGCGAGCGGCGCGCCGGGTACGGCGGCCTCGCGCCGCCGCTTCCCGGCAGTCGGCTCGGGCGGGTCCTCGGGGACTCTGGGCCGCTTACTCATAAAGCCAGGTTATGCCCTCATAGCCCGGTGGTCCCTGGTGGGCGGGCCGGGCGCCCGCGAGGGTGCTCGCATGGCCACCCTCGCGCAGTCCCGCCCCCGTCCCCTGTCCGGCGCTGGGCCGGCGCCCGCCCCCGAGCGCCGGGCGCGGGTCTCGGTGCGCGAACTCGGGCCCAACTGGTACGCGACCGTCATGGGCACCGCCATCGTGGCCACTGCCGGAGCCGGTCTGCGGGTCGGCTCCCCCGGCTCCCCCGGCTCCCCCGGCCTGCCCGCCCCGCCCGCCCTGCGGGCCGTATCCAGCGCCGTGTTCACCACCGTCATCACCGCCGTGTGGGCGCTCGCCGCGCTCATGCTCGCCGCGCTGCTCCTCGCGCGCGCCGCGCACTGGATACGCCACCGCGACCGGGCCCGCGCCCATCTCCTCGACCCCGCGATCGCGCCCTTCTACGGCTGCCCGGCCATGGCGTTCCCCGCGGTCGGCGCCGCGACGCTCCTCGTGGGGCGCGATCTCATCGGCGGACCCGCTGCCCTCGCCGTGGCCGCCGCGCTGTTCACCGCGGGGACGGCCGCCGGCCTGGTCACCGCGGCCGCGATCCCGTATCTGATGGTCACCCGGCACCGGATCGGGCCCGGCGACGCCTCCCCCGTGTGGCTGCTGCCCGTCGTCGCGCCCATGGTGCCCGCGGCGCTCGGCCCGCTGCTCGTACCGCACCTGCCCGCGGGCCAGTGGCGGGAGGCGATGCTGCTCGGCTGCTTCTCGCTCTTCGGCATGAGCCTGCTCGCCACGCTCCTGCTCCTGCCCCTGATCGTCGCCCGGCTGCTCCACCACGGCCCGCTGCCGCCCGCCCTCACCCCGGCGCTCTTCCTCGTGCTCGGGCCCCTCGGCCAGTCGGTGACCGCGGCCGGTCAGCTCGCGGAGGCGGCGCGCGGCGGCGCGGTCCGGGCTCCGTACGCCGAGGCGCTGGGCGCGTTCGCGGTGCTCTACGGCGTGCCGGTGCTGGGGTTCGCCCTCCTCTGGCTCGTCTTCGCCGCCGCGCTGACCGTACGGGCAGTGCGGCGCGGGATGCCGTTCTCGATGACGTGGTGGGCGTTCACGTTCCCGGTCGGCACCTGTGTCACGGGCGCCGAGGCGCTGGCCCGGCACACGGGCCTCGACGCGTACGGCTGGTCGGCCGCGGCGCTCTTCGCGCTGCTCGTGGCGGCCTGGGCCGTCGCCGGATTCCGCACGTTGCGTGCCACGCTCAGCGGCCGGCTGCTCGCAGCGCCGCGCCGATGACGTCCGGGGCCTGCGCCAACGACGGCCCGTACCAGGTGAGATGGCGGCCGCTGACGAGCGCGCACGGCAGGCCGGGGAAGGCCTCGGGGCCGTCGCCGGCCCCGAAGGCGTACGGCTCGTCGGGCAGCACGGCGAGGTCCGCGCCCGCCGCGTTGAGTTCGTCGAGCCGGATCTTCGGATAGCGGTCGGCGTGCCCGGCGTAGATGTTGTCGACGCCGAGTCGCGCGAGGAGGTCGCCCGCGAAGGTGTCGCGGCCGAGGACCATCCACGGCCGCCGCCAGACCGGCACGACGGCCGTCAGCCGGTCCCCGGGCGGCCGCACGTCCTGCCAGGCGGCCTCCGCCTCGTCCAGCCATCGTGGCCGGGCCAGCCCGCAGCCGCGCACCAGCACCCGCACCAGCTCGGCGAACGCCTGCTCCAGCGTGCGCACTTCGGTGACGAGGACCTCGAGCCCCGCGTCGCGCAGCGCGGCCAGGTCGGGCTCGCGGTTCTCCTCCTCGTTCGCGATCACCAGGTCGGGGGCGAGCCCGATGATCGCGGGCACGTCGGGGTTCTTGGTGCCCTTGACCCGTGCCACGTCGAGGCCCGCCGGGTGGCTGCACCACGCAGTGGCGCCGACCAGCAGCCCGGGCGCGGTGACAGCCACGGCCTCGGTGAGGGAGGGCACGAGCGATACGACGCGCATGCGATCACCCTACGCACGGGGCGCGGAATCCTGGGGGCGCGGAATCCTGTTGTCCACAGGCACATTGATCATCTGCGTACAGGCGTTACGCTGGCCGTGCAGCTGGTTCGCCCCGCCCCCCAGGCGGGAGCGTCGCAAGAGGGAATCCGGTGGGAATCCGGAACTGCCCCGCAGCGGTGAGCGGGAACGACCGCCGTCTTACGCACTGGACGCCCGGCGTCCGGGAAGCGACGGCCAGTAGGTGCCTGGCAAGATCATCAGGCGCGCCCGCGAGTCCGAAGACCTGCCACTGCCCGTGCCCCGCCGTGGGGTGCGGCCAACCGGGACCTCGAGGGCGGGTCGGCGGCGGCAGGGGCGTACGGCGTACGTACGAGCGTTCCCGTCTTCGCGTGCTCCGCCTTCCCGAGGTCGCTGACGAACTCGCGAAGGAGAGTTCCGTGACCGACTCACAGACCGCGCAGACGGCACAGACAGCGCAGACCGCGACATCGCCGCAGACCGCGCAGGCCCCGCACACCGCACGCGTGCGGGCGACTCTGCACGGCTACCCCCGGCAGGGCCCCGACCGGGAGCTGAAGAAGGCCGTCGAGGGCTACTGGGCAGGACGCATCACCCAGGAGGGACTGCTGCGCACGGCGGCCGCGTTGCGCGCCGGTGTCCGGCGCGAGCTGCGCGACGCGGGCATCGACGAGATCCCCACCGGCGATTTCTCGCTCTACGACCACGTCCTCGACGCCGCATGGGCCGTTGGCGCCGTCCCGGCCCGGCACCGCGCGGCCGGACTCGGCGAGCTGGACACCTTCTTCGCCATGGCCCGTGGCACGGCGGATGTGCAGCCGCTGGAGATGACCAAGTGGTTCGACACCAACTACCACTATCTCGTACCGGAGTTGAGCCAGGACACCGTCTTCGCCCCGGACTCACGCAAGCAGGTGGGGGAATTCGCCGAGGCCCGGGACGCGGGGTTCACCGCCCGCCCCGTGCTGCTCGGGCCGGTCAGCTTCCTGCTGCTCTCCAAGCCCGCCCCGGATGCCGCACCGGGCTTCCAGCCGCTGACTCTGCTGGACCGGCTCCTGCCGGTGTACGCGTCGCTGCTCGCGGATCTGCGGGAGGCCGGGGCCGAGTGGGTGCAGCTGGACGAGCCCGTCCTCGTCCAGGACCAGCCGGGCGCGGTGCTGAGCGCGACCGCGCGGGCCTACCGCGACCTGGGCGCCGTGCCCGCGCGGCCGAAGCTGCTCGTCGCCTCGTATTTCGACGGGCTCGGCGAGGCGCTGCCGGTGCTCGCGGACTCCCCGGTCGAGGGGTTCGCCCTGGACTTCACCGGACCGGCCGCGGCGAATGTGGACGCGCTCGCCGCCATAGGAGGTCTGCAGGACCGCCGCCTGATCGCGGGCGTGGTCGACGGCCGCAACGTCTGGGCCGCCGATCTGGAGCAGGCACTCGGCACCCTCGCGACGCTGCTGGGCCTGGCCGGGCGGGTGGACCCCGCGCCTTCCTGCTCGCTGCTGCATGTGCCGCTGGACGCGGCAGCCGAGCGGGAGTTGGACCCCCAGGTCGCCCGCTGGCTGTCCTTCGCGCGGCAGAAGACGGCTGAGGTCGCGGTCCTCGCCCGCGCCCTGAACGACGGCCGGGACGCGGTGGCCCCGCAGCTCGCCGCTGCCCGTGCCGCGCGCGCCTCGCGTGCCGGTTCCGCCCTCACCCGCGACGCGGCCGTACGGGAGCGCTGCGCGGCGGTGACGGCTGCGGACACCCGGCGCCCGCAGCCGTACGAGGTACGGGCCGCCGCCCAGCGCGCCCGGCTCGGCCTGCCTCCGCTGCCGACGACCACGATCGGCTCCTTCCCGCAGACCGCCGAACTCCGAGCCGCCCGCGCGGGCCTGCGGACCGGCCGCCTCACCGAGGACGAGTACCGGGAGCGCATCGAGCGGGAGATCCGGGACGTGATCGCCTTCCAGGAGAAGGCGGGTCTGGACGTACTGGTGCACGGCGAGCCCGAGCGCAACGACATGGTGCAGTTCTTCGCCGAGCAGCTGAACGGCTTCCTGGCGACCCGGCACGGCTGGGTCCAGTCGTACGGCACCCGCTATGTCAGGCCGCCGATCCTCGCCGGGGACGTGTCGCGGCCCGCGCCCATGTCCCTGGAGTGGACGCGCTTCGCCCAGTCCCTGACGGAGCGTCCGGTCAAGGGCATGCTCACAGGTCCTGTCACCATGCTCGCCTGGTCCTTCGTACGCGATGATCAGCCGCTCGCCGAGACCGCCCGGCAGGTGGCCCTCGCCCTGCGCGACGAGGTCGCCGACCTGGAGGCGGCGGGCACGGCGGTGGTGCAGGTCGACGAGCCCGCGCTGCGCGAGCTGCTGCCGCTGCGGCGGTCCGCGCGGGCCGGGTATCTGGCGTGGGCCACCGAGGCGTTCCGGCTCACCACGGCCGGGGTCCGGGCCGACACGCAGGTGCACACGCACATGTGCTACGCGGAGTTCGGCGCAATCCTGCCCGCCATCGAGGCCCTGGACGCGGACGTGATCAGCCTGGAGGCGGCGAGGTCCCGGATGGGCATCGCGGGCGAGCTGGCGGAGGCGGGCTATCCGCGCGAGGTGGGCCCGGGTGTGTACGACATCCACTCGCCGCGCGTCCCGTCCGCCGGGGAGATCGCGGATCTGCTGCGGCAGGCGCTCCGGGCAGTGCGACCGGAGCGGTTGTGGGTCAACCCCGACTGCGGGCTGAAGACCCGCTCGCCCGAGGAGGCGGACGCGGCGCTGGAGAACATGACGGCCGCGGCCCGCGAGGTGCGGTCGTCCCTCGCGGCCTGACGCCGGGACCGGCGCGGCGCGCCCGGTCGTCTTTTCCCACCCCGCCCGCCCTTGAAAGGGCGGGCGGGGTGGGAAGAGTTGGGCGCGCCGCGGCGTTCCTCAAGCCCACCGTCCAGAGCGAGCAGTGATCCCGCAGCATCTCGGCGAGCGCCTGCTCCTCGTCGCGCACCGTGGGCCGAAGCAGGAAAAAGCATTCCGAGGCGATACGGCAGCGCCCCGCACCGCCAGCTCAAGGCCGGTACGGCATCATGCGGAGTGTGACCCGACGCCTGATGCTCCTCGACTCCGCCTCCCTCTACTTCCGCGCGTACTTCGGCGTGCCGGACTCGGTCAGGGCACCGGACGGCTCGCCGGTCAACGCGGTGCGCGGACTGCTGGACTTCATCGCCCGGCTCGTCCAGGACCACCGCCCCGACGACCTCGTGGCCTGCATGGACGCCGACTGGCGCCCCCACTGGCGGGTCGAGCTGATCCCCAGCTACAAGGCGCACCGGGTCGCGGAGGAGGTGCCGGAGGGCTCCGACATCGAGGAGGTCCCGGACACGCTCTCCCCGCAGGTGCCGGTGATCGAGGCGGTGCTGGACGCGGTGGGCATCGCGCGCGTGGGCGTGCCCGCGTACGAGGCGGACGACGTGATCGGCACACTGACCGGCCGTGCCACCGGACCCGTCGACATCGTCACCGGGGACCGTGACCTCTTCCAGCTGGTGGACGACGGGCGCGGGGTGCGCGTGCTCTACCCGGTGAAGGGCGTCGGGACGCTCCAGCCCGTCGACGAGGCGTGGCTGCGCGCGAAGTACGGCGTGGACGGGCCGGGGTATGCGGACCTGGCGCTGCTGCGCGGCGACCCGAGCGACGGACTGCCCGGCGTCCCGGGCATCGGCGAGAAGACCGCCGCCAAGCTCCTCGCCGAGTTCGGCGATCTGGCGGGGATCATGGCCGCGCTCAGCAACCGGATGGCCAAGATCAGCCCGGCGCAGCGCAAGCGCCTTGACGAGGCGCGGGACTACATCGCGGTCGCGCCCAAGGTCGTACGGGTCGCCTCGGACGTACCGCTTCCGGACTTCGACCCCGCGCTGCCGCGCACGCCGCGCGACCCCGACGCCGTGCTGGCGCTGGCCGAGCGCTGGGGGCTCGGCGGCTCACTGCAGCGGCTTCTCACCGCGCTCCAGCATTGATCCTGTTAGGTTAGGTCTACCTAACCAACGTTGGTGTGAGGCAGGGGAGGCCGCCGTGGCAGATCGTCCGGCTCGTAAGGCACCGAAGCTCAACCGCGCTCGTGTGGTGCGTACGCAGCAGCTCACGCCACACATGGTGCGCGTGGTGCTGGGCGGCGAGGGCCTGACCGGATTCGGCGCGGGCGAGTACACCGACCACTACGTCAAACTGCTCTTCCCGATCGAGGGCGTGGCGTACCCCGAGCCGTTCGACATCGAGGCGGTCCGCCGCGACCTGCCGCGCGACCAGTGGCCCCGGATGAGGACGTACACGGTGCGCAGCTGGGACCCGGAGGCGCGCGAGCTGGCCCTTGACTTCGTGGTCCACGGCGACGAGGGCGTGGCGGGACCGTGGGCGGCGAGCGTGAAGCCCGGCGAGGAGATCTTCTTCTCGGGCCCCGGCGGGGGCTACGCGCCGGACCCGGCCGCCGACTGGCACCTCCTCGTGGGCGACGAGAGCGCCCTGCCCGCCATCGCCGCCGCGCTGGAGCGCATTCCCGCCGGCTCGCAGGTCCGCGCCTTCGTGGAGGTGGCCGGGCCGGAGGAGCAGCAGGAGCTGGCCGTTCCGCCAGGCGCGGAGGTCGTCTGGCTGTTCCGGGGCGGCGCGCCGGTGGGCGAAGCCCTGGTGGCGGCCGTACGGGCGCTGGACTTCCCGCAGGGCGAAGTGCAGGCGTTCGTGCACGGCGAGGCCGGGTTCGTGAAGGAGATCCGCCGCCTGCTGCGGGTCGAGCGGGAAGTGCCGCGCGAGCGGCTGTCGATCTCCGGCTACTGGCGGCGGGGGCACGACGAGGACGGCTGGCAGGCGTCCAAGCGCGAGTGGAACCAGCAGGTGGAGGCGGAACAGGAGGGAACCCCCGCCTCCGCATCCTGAGGGCCGGGGGCCCGGCGGCGTCTCTTTCAGACGGGCGGTCAGGGAGACCTGATTCAGCCGCCGCCGCTTCACTTCTCCAGGCAGGTCTGCTCGTACGGAATCCCGGGCGCGTAGTGCTTCCACTGCTCGCGTGTCAGGCCGCTCCCCGTGATCTCGCAGGCCATGCCGTGGGGATCTGCGGCTACGGCGGGGAGCACGCCGAGGTCCCAGACCTCGGCCCCGTCGCCGGCACCGGCCACCATGGTGCGGCCGTCCCTGGTGAAGTGGAAAGCGTCGACAACTTCCGTGTCGGAGGGCAGCGTCAGCGCGCGGACGGCGCGGCTGGGCTGCCCGATGTCCCACACTGCGGCTGTCTCTTCCGTGCCGACTGCCAGCAGCCTGCCCTCCGGGTGGAAGCCGAACGTAAGCTGACGAACGGAATCCGCGCCCTGGAAAGCAGCCAGCTTCCGGGGGTGGGTCTTCGAGCGCGCGTCCCACAGCACCACGCTCTCGTCCGACCCCTCGAGCACGCTCCCGCTGGTGGCCAGCATCGTGCCGTCGCGGCTGAGCACTCCCCCGCCACCTTTCACTTGATGCGTGTCGGAGGCGCCGATCAACGAGGTCGCGGTGCCCGACATGACCAGGGTGGAGTCGGGGCCGTAGGAGAGGGTGGTCGACAGATTGCCGCCGTCGAGGCGGCCGCGCGGCTTCGGAGGGTCATGGCCGGCGTCCCACACGAGCGTCCAGCCGTCGCCCCAATCGCTGAAGAGAAACTTGTTGCCCGTCGCGGCGAGGGTCCTGCCGCGCGGCGCGAAAGCCAGTGAGCCTACGGAGGTCGGCCGCTTCAGCGTGGCTGTGCGATACGGATGGCGGCGGTCGGTGACGTCCCACAGGAGGATCCGTCCGTCGTCCCCGCCGCTGGCGAGCATGCCGCTGTCATGGCTGAACCCCACGGTGGTGACGGCCTTGCTGTGTCCTTTCAGGATGGCGAGTCGGACGGGTTTGCGTCGGTCGGTGATGTCCCACAAGGTCACCTGCTCATCGACGCCGCCCATGGCGACGGTGCGGCCGTCCGGACTCAGCGCCGTTGCCTTGACCGCGTAACCCGCGGGGGGCAGTTCTGCCAACCGGGACGGGACTGTCGCAGACAGCCGCCAACGCATGACCGCTCCGTCGAGATCGAGCGTGACCAGTTGGTCGCGGCGGGGCAGGAAGGCGATCTCCTCGACCCAGTCGGTGTGCCCCTCCAACTGCGCCTTCTGCTTGGGCTCTGAGGGCTTGGCGGTATCCCACAGGACGACCCTGCCGTCCTCGTGTCCGGACGCCAGCGTCGCTCCGTCCCCGCTGAACGCGAGTGCATTGACGGAGGACCGCGCCCCGTTGAGCGTGGCCAGGTGACGCGGAGCCCTGCCGGGGCTGTTCTGCCACAGCGTGGCGCTGCCTCGGTGGCCAACAGCGAAAGTGCCGCTGTCGGGGCTGAAGACCGGGCCAGCGTCCCAGTTGTCGATCCTGCCGAGCCTCGCCGGCAGCTGCGGATTCCGGAAGTCCCACACCGTGAGTCCGCTGCGGTGGGTGATCGAGTCCTTATCCACCGGTTCCTCGCTCGCCCGTACCGTTCCCGATGTCGTCACCAGCGTGCGCCCATCCGGGCTGAGTACGGCATCTGTGGCGTCCTCGAGGCCCGTGCGGGAGACCCGATCGCGCGGCCGGTCCGGGTCGCGGATGTCCCATACGGTCAGCCGTCCGTTCTTGTCCTCCTCGCCCACCGTGACCAGGCTGTGCCCGTCGGGGGCGAAGGCCACGCCCGTTACCTCTGCCGGGCCCGGCAGCGCGGCGCGTTCACGCGGCCTGCTCGGTGTGCTCACGTCCCACATCCGTACGCCGTGCTTGCTCTCGGCAACGGCCAGCAGCTTTCCGTCCCGGCTGAACTCCACCTGTCCCGTGTCAACCGTCGTGGCCCCGAGGCGGGCCACGGGCGAGTCCCGGTCTGCTCGCGTCAAGTCCCACAGCTGGAGCGTCTCTTCCTCGTCGGGCGCCGCCAGGAGCCTTGCGTCCCGGCTGAGCGCCGTGTCACCGAGGGTGTCGAGCCGCCCGAGGGCGGTGGTGCCCCGGTACCGCGTCCGCATCAGTGTCGTGACAAGACCGCCCCGGGTCTCGTCCGTCGGCCTCAGCGCCTCTGCCGCCAGGCCCAGTTGCAGCGCCTTCCTCGGGTCGCTGTCGCGCAGGGTCTCCGCCTCCGCCAACAGCGCTCGGAGCGAGGCAAGGCCCCGCTGCTCCTCGGCTGCCTTCCGCTGGCGTTCGGCCTCCTCGCGCTGCCGCCGGGCCTCCTGGCGCTGACTGACGGCCTCCTTGCGCTGCTGCTCCGCCTGATAGCCCGTGATCAGCGTGGCGATCAGCGCCAGCACCAGCACGACCACGCCCGCGCTCAACATGCGGATGGTCGTCCTGCGCTGCCGTACGTCCTCGCTGTCCAGCTCGTCCTTGGGTACACCGTGCAGCGGGGCGGCGAGTGAACCGACCGCGCTGCGGAACCGGGCATTCTGGAGGGAGAGCTGCGCTTCGGTGTGCGCCCAGCTGAGGTCGGTCCACAGTGGTTCCGCCGCGAACCAGCCCCGCAGCGCCTGCGGGAGAGCATTCGTACGATCCCAGTCGAAGTCGCCCGTGCTGTCGTCCCAGTGGATCGCTCCGCCGGTCAGGACGATCAGGAAGGTGCCGGGCTCGCGCTCGCGACGCCAGAACGCTACCTCCCTGCCCACCCACTCCGAGGCGGCCGACTCGCGAGACGCCATGAGGATGAAGTGGGCCGACTCACGCAGCGCCTTCTCGATGCTCCCCCAGAGGTCCTCGGTGACCGCCAGACTGGACTGGTCATAGAACACCCGCAGAGCGCGCGGCCGGTTCCAGGGCCGGGCCAAGCGGTGCAGGCCGCGCTGGAGTGCGGGAGCGAGGCTTCCGTCGACCGCGTGGCTGTACGAGATGAACGCGTCGTAGGCGTGCGGCGGAGTCGTGCCTCCCGGGCCCGGGTCCGCCTGCTGCTCGTCGTTCACGGTTCCCCCTCTTTCTCCCGGCCGGGACGGGGCCGTCGCCCGGCGACGGGCTGCTTCACGCCGCGCGGCCCCTAGCCACCGTGGGAGGCCCGCCAGAGTGTGTGTTCGCGGGAAATGGCCTCCTCCGCGTCGGCGACGAAGGACGCCCACGCCTCCTCCGTCGGCTCCTCGGGCATACGGGCGACGATCGCGGACAGCTCGTGGCCCGTCACCGCGTACGCCGTCGCCAGATTCTGATGCTGTTTGGTCTGCACCCAGGCCGCGCCCGCCGCCGCCAGCGCCGCGGCGAGCCCCAGCAGATCCACCTCGACCAGGCCCGCGGCCCTGGCGATCCCCGCTGCCATTCCCACCAGTTCCAGCACGGCGAGGGTGACCGACCACCGGGTGGCGGCGCGGGCATTCCAGCGGGCCTTGTGGCGGTACCAGTCGCGCTGGCTGTTGATGCGGTGCTCCAGATACAGCGCGCGGCGCTGGTCGAGAGGTAGTTCCCGCAACCGCCTCATCGCCGCGGTGATCTGCTCCGGAGTACCCCGGTCCGGGATGAGCCAGAGCGGCTGGACGTCGGCCTCGATCTGGGCGAAGCGCTCCAGGAGCAGCGCGTCGACGCGCCCCCGGTCGGCTGCCTCCTTGCCGAGCGGTGAGCCGCCGACCAGATACCGCCAGGTCAGCGTCTTCGTGGACTCGGCGACGGCCCGCCCGGTGTACCACTGTCTGTCGGGCCGCTCCTTCAGCAGATACACCTCGCTGACCAGGGCGGACGCAAAGGCCACGGCTGCCAGGACGGCGGCCACGTCCGTGTTCCCCGCCCGCCAGGCGAACAGTCCGAACAGCGCGGCGGCCACCAGCGAGCCGAGTTGCAGCCTCGTCGTACGAAGGTACCTGCGCTGCCCGCTGAGGGAGTTGGCGTCGGCGGCACGATGGAGCGCCGGGAAGTCGCTGTACTCGATGCTCACCACCGGCATACGGCCCGTCACGCAACCCCCTCCCCCAGCAGGCGCCCGAACGCGCAACAGAATACTCGGGCCTGCCTCAACGCGCCTTCCATCCAGCCGCGTTGGGGACTGTGCGGTCGGCCCTCCCGCTCGCCGTGCTCAGCCCGGCACTGCACACGCGAGGCGACCGCAGACCCCAGGTCGCGCGCCGCGGCTGTGCTCCGCGCACAACCGGTGTCGCCGGAGTCGTCGCCCGCGCCCATGGGCCCGCGACGCCGCGCGTTCGTACCGTCTCTCATCACAGCGCGGCAAACGGACTGTGGTGGAGGACGACATGCACTTTGCGGAGCTGCCCGATGTACGTGCAGCGCAGAGCCCCGATGCCCCGAGCGTCGCCGACGATTCGGTGCGCCTGGGCAATGCCGGCTTCCTGGCGTGGGTCAAGGCGACCGCGGCGTGTTTGCGGGAGCGCGGGATCGGGAGCGGCGATGTGGTGGCGGTGATGCTGTCCAATCGCGTCGAATTGGTGGTGACGCTCTTCGCGGCGTGGCGGCTGGGGGCGGCGGTGACCCCGGTGAATCCGGCGCTGACCGCCGCCGAGGCCGAGTATCAGCTCGCCGACGCCGCCGCCAAGCTCGTCATCGTCCAGGACGGCTGCCCGGCTCTGACCGCGGATACGGTCGATGCGGCCGATCTTCGCAGGGCCGCAGAAGCCGGAGGCCCCCTCAATCCCGCGGCCGAGGCGGGCGAGGCCGGCGAGGTGGACGAGGCCGACGCCCGGCCCGATGCGACACCATACGAACGCGATGCGCTGGCCCTGCTGATCTACACGAGCGGCACGACCGGAAAGCCCAAGGGCGTCATGCTCTCCCACGCCAATCTCTCGGCGATGTCGACGATGATGATCGAGGTGTCGCAACTCGGCGAAGACGACCACAGTCTGCTCATCCTCCCCCTCTTCCACGTCAACGGCATCGTCGTCAGCGTGCTGTCGCCGCTGCTCGCGGGCGGCAGGGTCACCATCTCCGGCCGCTTCAAGGCCGAGACGTTCTTCCGGACCATCGAGGCCGTACGGCCGACCCGCTTCTCGGCCGTACCGGCGATCTACGCGATGCTGGCAGCGCTTCCCGAGTCGGAGCGGCCCGACACCTCTTCCGTCCGTTCCGCGGCGTGCGGGGCCGCGCCGATGCCGGCCGAGCTCATCGAACGGTTCGAGAGCCGCTACGGGATCCCGGTCGTGGAGGGCTACGGCCTGTCGGAGGGCACCTGCGCGTCAACGGTGAATCCCATCGATGGCCTGCGCAAACCCGGAACGGTGGGTCTGCCCATGCCGGGCCAGGAGGTCGCCATCATGGATTCCTCGGGCCGGCTGCTGCCCCAGGGGTCCATCGGTGAAGTCGTTCTCCGCGGCCCCAATGTGATGCGCGGCTACCTCAACAAGCCCGAGGAGACCGCCCGTACGGTCGTCGACGGCTGGCTCCACACCGGCGACGTCGGCCGATTCGACGAGGACGGCTATCTGGTGCTCGTCGACCGCATCAAGGACCTGATCATCCGCGGTGGGGAGAACATCTACCCCAAGGAGATCGAGTCGGTGCTCTACGGCCACCCGGGGGTGTTCGAGGCCGCGGTCGTCGGGGACGCGCACGAGGTGCTCGGAGAGGTGCCCGTGGCCTTCGTCGCACTGCGTCCGGACGCGGCCGTCACCACGGAGGACCTCCTCGGGCACTGCCGCGGCTCGCTGTCCCGCTTCAAGCTCCCCGACCGCGTCATCGTACGGGAGACCCTGCCCAAGAACCCCGTGGGAAAGATCGACAAGCCCGCTCTCCGGACGGTGCTGACCTCCTCCGCGTCCCCGGCCGCCTGAGCCGCCTCCTCTTCTTCCAGCCCTCGGGCGAGAAATGAAGGTTCGTCATGGGATTCATCACGCCCAATCTGGCCGACTTCGACCTCAAGGAATGGCGCTCGCGGCCGTATCTGCAGCGCATCCGCCCACTGGCCCAGCACTGGGCCGAGAACGGCTTCGGCACTCCGGGGGCGGTGTACGTCCTCTACGTCCTCAAGATCCTGGGTTATGTGCTGGGCGGCCTGGCCGTCACCGCGGCGACCCCCGGGCTCGGATCGCTCGGTGACGTCGCGTCCTGGTGGACCGAACCGATCGTCTACCAGAAGGTCGTGATCTGGACACTGCTGTACGAGGTGCTCGGCCTCGGCTGCGGATCCGGACCGCTGACCCTGCGCTTCGTACCGCCGGTCTGCGCCTTTCTGCACTGGCTGCGGCCCGGCACCGTCCGGCTCCCCCCGTGGCCCGGCAGGGTGCCTCTCACCCGGGGCACGCGCCGTACGGCGGTCGACGTGGCGCTGTACGCGGCCGTCATCGCCTCGGCCGTGTGGCTGCTCTGCTCCCCGGGGACCGCAGGGCCCGTGCCCCGGGAGAACGCCGTGGGTCTGATCGAACCGGTCCGTCTGGTTCCGCTGGTCGTCTCCCTGGCGCTGCTCGGGCTGCGTGACAAGACCGTCTTCCTCGCCGCCCGCGGTGAGCACTACGGGCTGACGCTGCTGGTGTTCTTCTTCCCGTTCATCGACATGATCGTCGGGCTCAAGCTGGTGATGCTGGCCCTGTGGTGGGGCGCGGCGACCTCCAAGCTCAACCGCCACTTCCCCTTCGTGGTGGCCATCATGATCAGCAACAGTCCGCTGCAGCGGGTCAAGTGGATCAAGCGCAAGTTGTACCGCGACTTCCCGGACGACCTGCGCCCCTCCAAGCTGTCGGCCTTCGCTGCCCACTCGGGCACGGTCATCGAGTACACGGTGCCCCTGGTGCTGCTGTTCTCCCACGGGGGCCTCACCACGACCGCCGCGCTGACGATCATGGTCGTCTTCCACCTCCACATCCTGTCGACCTTCCCCATGGGCGTCCCGCTGGAGTGGAATGTCTTCTTCGTCTTCTCGGCGGTGTTCCTCTTCGGCCACTACGCCGAAGTCGGGGTGTCCTCGCTGGAGTCCCCGCTCCTGGCCGCCCTGTTGCTGGTGTGCGCCGTCGCCGTTCCGGCACTGGGCAACGTCAAGCCGCACCTGGTGTCGTTCCTGCCGTCGATGCGCTACTACGCCGGGAACTGGCCGACCAGCACCTGGTGCTTCCGCAAGGGGACCGAGCAGAAGCTCAACGCGCACATCACCAAGGCCGCCGGCATGGCCAAGGACCAGCTCGTCACGCTCTACGGCGAGGACCTCGCCGATCTGATGCTGCACAAGGGCATGGCCTGGCGTTCGATGCACACCCACGGCCGGGCGCTCAACGGCCTGCTCCCCCGCGCCCTGGACGACACGGAGGCGTACGACCTGCGCGACGGCGAGTATGTGGCGGGCGGAGTGCTGGGCTGGAACTTCGGCGAGGGCCACCTCCACAACGAGCAGCTGCTGGAGGCCGTCCAGGAACGCTGCGGTTTCCAGGAGGGCGAGCTGCGCGTCATCGTCCTGGAATCGCAGCCCATTCAGCGCCGGCACCAGCACTACCGCATCATGGATGCCGCAACCGGCCTGATCGAGGAGGGACTTGTGGACGTCAAGGAGATGGTCGCCCGGCAGCCCTGGCTGGCCGACGGCGATGCGACGATCCCCGTCCACGCCGTCGACGGCGGCCCACGGCCCGCGGGCGCGCAGGTGGCGGCGGCGCATGAGTGACGCGATCGTGGTGGGGGCCGGTCCCAACGGGCTGGCCTCCGCCGTCGCCCTGGCCGAGCAGGGGGTGGCGGTCACCGTCCTGGAAGCGGCCGAGGAGATCGGCGGCGGCACCAGGACCAGCGAGTTGACCGTGCCCGGGGTGCTGCACGACCACTGCTCTGCAGTGCACCCCATGGCGGTCGGATCGCCGTTCCTGGACTCCCTGGGTCTGGACAGGTACGGCCTGGAGTGGCTGTTCCCCGAGGTCGACCTGGCGCATCCGCTGGACTCCGGCGCCGCCGGGGTGATGGTCCGCTCGATCGAGGAGACCGAGGCCCGGCTCGGTTCGGACGGCCCGGCCTGGCGCCGCCTGTTCGGCCCGCTGGCCTCCGGCTACGACGCGCTGGCCGAGGACGTCATGCGGCCTCTGGCGCACGTGCCCCGCCACCCGTTCCGGCTCGCCCGGTTCGGCCTGCGGTCGATCCCGCCGGCCACCCTGCTCGCCCGCCGCTGGCGGACCGACGAGGCCCGCGCGCTGTTCGCGGGGGTGGCGGCGCACGCCTTCCACCCGCTGACCCGCCCCATGAGCCCGGCCATCGGGCTCATGCTCATCGCGGCCGGGCACCGGTACGGCTGGGCGGTGGCCCGCGGCGGCTCCCGGGCGATCACCGACGCGCTGGCCGCGAAGCTCAAGGAGCTCGGCGGCAGCGTCGAGACGGGGGTGCGGGTGCGCTCCCTCGACGAACTGCCCCCGGCCCGGATCGTCATGCTCGACCTCGCCCCGGGCGCCGTCGTCTCCATCGCCGGGGACCGGCTGCCCGGGCGCGTCCGGCGGGCCTACGCGCGCTGGCGGCACGGCCCCGGGGCCTACAAGGTGGACCTGGCCGTCGAGGGCGGGGTGCCGTGGACCAACGACGCCTGCCGCCTGGCCGGCACCGTGCACCTCGGCGGCACCCTGGAGGAGGTCGTCGACACGGAGGCGCAGATCAGCCGGGGCCGGATGCCGGAGCGCCCGTTCGTCCTGGTCTGCCAGCAGTACCTGGCCGACCCCGGGCGCTCGGCCGGTGACGTCCACCCGGTCTACGCGTACGCCCATGTCCCGCACGGCTACCGCGGGGACGCCACGGACGCCGTGCTCGACCAGATCGAACGGTTCGCGCCGGGCTTCCGGGACAGGATCGTCGGCCGGTTCGTCCGCTCGACCACGGAGTTCCCCCGGTACAACCCGAACTACGTCGGAGGCGACATCGTCACGGGAGCCAAGACGGCGCTCCAGGCGGCGCTGCCCCCACGGCCGGCCCTCGACCCGTACAGCACCGGTATCCCCGGCGTCTATCTGTGCTCGGCGGCCACCCCGCCCGGTCCCGGAGCCCACGGGCTGTGCGGTTACAACGCCGCGCGGTCCGCGCTACGGTCTCTCAGCCGGTGAGACTCGTGCGGGAGAGGAGCGCAGAGGTGAGCACTCCCCAGGACCCGATAGCCCGGGTGGCGCAGACCCTCCTGCCCCACCGCGACGAGTTCGTCGCGAAGCTCGTCGTGGACACCGAGAAGGAGATCGCGGTACTCCACCACGACGAGCGGCTGCACAGCCTGCTCCACGCGAGCATCACCGAGAACATGGTCACGGGCCTGCACATTCTGAGCAACGGCATCGACCCGCGCAGCGTGGACGCGCCGCCGTCCGCCATCTCCTACGCCCGCCGCCTCGCGCAGCGCGACGTCCCCCTGTCGGCCCTGCTGCGCGCCTACCGTCTGGGCCAGGCGCAGTTCATGGAGATGGCCCTCGACGAGACCAGGCGGCTGCTGGGCCGGGACGCCACGGACACGGTCATCGCGCTGATCGGCCTCTCCGCGGCGTACGTCGACCAGGTCTCCGAACAGGTCGCCCGCGCCTATGAGGACGAACGCGAGCGCTGGGTGAGCAGCCGCGGCGCGCTGCGCCAGCACTGGGTCACCCAGCTTCTGCACGGCCCCTCCCCCAACGTTGCCCAGGCCGAGACCGTCCTGGGCTACCGCATGGCCGGGACCCACCTCGCCGTGGAGGGGTGGGTCAGCCGGCCGGTCGGCGCCGTCGAGGCCATGGGGATCCTCGAGCGCCTGAGCTCCCTGCTGCAGCGGACCTTCCACGCGCAGGGCGTGCCTCTGCTCGTACCCACCGACGAGACGGACGTGCGCATCTGGTTCCCGGTGAAGGCCGGCACGACAGCGGACCCCGACGGGGTGGCGGCGGAACTGAACCGCGCGAAGCTGCCGGTGCGGGTCGCCATCGGCAACGCCCGCCCCGGACTTGACGGCTTCCGCCGCAGCATCCGCGGCGCTTCGCGGGCGAAGGCCCTCGCGCTGGCGGCGGGCGGCGCCGCGCCCCGGGCGGTCTCCTTCGCTCAGGTGGCGCCCGTGGCCCTGCTGGCCGACGAGCCCGCCGAGCTGGCCGACTTCGTCGCCGACACCCTCGGTGGCCTGGCGGTGGACGATCCCTGGCGGCAGTCCCTGCGCGAGACTCTGCGGGTCTTCCTCGTCACCAACCGCAGCTATACGGCGACGGCCGAACAGCTCACGGTGCATCGCAACACGGTCCACTACCGCGTCCAGCAGGCCGTCGAGAAGTACGGGGTCCTGGTGGAGGACAACGCCTTCGAGCTCCAACTCGCCCTGTCCGTCTGCCGCTGGCACGGCGCCACCGTCCTGCGCCGGGCTCCCGGGTGAGCCTTCGACGAAAGGCGCCGGTTACGACGGGGGCTCCTCGCCGTCCTTGGACGTGTGGTCCACAGCGGACAGCACGGCGAGCTGCTTGCGGTCGCGCTCCTGGGTGAGTTCGGCGTAGGAGCGGGACCCGTACGCGCTCTCCACGGCTGCGATCAGCCGTTCGGTCTGCTCGGGGCCCTGCTCGGGCTGGCCGAGCGAATCCCACATGCCCTTCATCGACGCGCCGATGTGCTCGGCCATGTGCCGGTAGCCGCCGGGGCCTCCGCCCAGATGTGCGCCGAGGAACGGTCCCACCGTCGACCAGCGCAGCCCGAGCGAGTTCACCACGACGGTGTCCAGCTCGGCCGGGGAGATCACGCCCTGCTCGACCAGGTAGACGGCCTCGCGGCTCAGCGCGTTCTGCAGGCGGTTGCCGACGAAGCCGGGAATCTCCTTGCGCTCCACGACCGGGATCCGGCCGACGGAGCGGTAGAAGTCCACGGCCCGGGCCACGGATTCCTCGTCCGTGCGCTCGCCGGGCACCACTTCCACCAGCGGCACCAGGTGCGGCGGGTTGAACGGGTGGCCGATCAGGATGCGGCCGGCGTACTGGAGTTCAGTGGTGAACGCCGTGGCGGGGATCGCCGAGGACGAACTCAGCAGAAGTGCGTGGGCAGGGGCCTCGCGCACCAGGGTGGCGAACAGCTCCCGTTTGAATCCGAGGTTCTCCGGACCGTTCTCCTGGACGATGTCGGCGTTTCGTACGGCCTCGGTGACGTCGGAGGCCAGGTGCACCCGGTCGGCCATGTCCCGGACATCCAGGCCCTGCCCCGCCAGCTGCGGTGCCGACTCGGCCAGTGCCGTGCCGACCGCCTCGGCGAGGTCCGGGCGCGGGTCGGTGACCCGGACGTCCATACCGTGGGCGGCGAAGAGCGCGGTCCATGACAGCCCGATGGTCCCGGCGCCGACCACGGCCGCGGTGGTGAACGACTCACTCATGAGAGGACTTCTTTCTGCGTCTTGTGTGTGGCTTCAGCGCGCGAGGTAGTCGTGCACGGGCTTGACCGGGGACAGCGTGAGGTCGGTGAGGACATGGCTCGCGGAGACGACCTCGCGCACGGGCAGGTCGGCCAGGGGAGCGAGCACATGCGCGAACAGCTGGAGCCGTGCCGGGCCGGTCCAGGCCTCCTTGACCACGACATCGGTGATCTCGCTCCGCACCAGCTGTGCCACCTGCGGCGCGCCGTCGAACCCGGGGACCAGCTTGAGCATGTACGTCGGCACTGCGATCTGCGCCTCCGCCTCTTGGGCGTCCATGGCGTAGTGCTTGTAGCCCATCGTCGCGGTCGCCACGCGAAGGGTGCCGTAGTCGAGGACGCCGACGAGCGCGCCGTGGTCCGCGTACAGGGCGGGTGAACCGACGGTCTTGGGGTACGCACTGGCTTCGCGGCCGGAGGCGGTGGCCGGGAAGTTGTCCAGATACATGGCGTGGAGGTACTCGCCCCGCTCGCCCTCGTAGCGGACCTCGATCGCCTGGCCGGCCTCGGTGTAGGGCCCGTATCCGGTGACGTCGCCCATCCGCATGACCTCGAAGCGCACCAGCGGTTCGTCGATCTCCAGCGGCTCGGGCACCACCGCGCGCAGGGCGTCGGCGTCGGTGCGGTAGACGATGTTGAGGTACTCACGGTTGGTGAACTGCGGCACGACAGGCGGGTACGCCGGGTTCACCAGCGGGGTCGCGATGTGCCGGGGCACGTCTCGTAGCTTCATGATCTCTTCTTCCTTGGCCTACCTGGCTTACTGGGCCTTCCTGGGGCCTACTTGCCCTGCCAGACCGGGGTACGGCGCTCGGCGAAGGCGGTCATGCCCTCCCGCACGTCAGCGGAGGCCGTCAGCGCGGCCATCTCGCGCGCCTGCGCGGCGAACGCCTGGGACTCGGGTGCTCCGTCCGCGACGCGGACGATCTTCTTCACGGCGGCGAGCGCGAGGGGAGCGTTCGCCGCGAGCTGCTCGGCCAACTGCAGTGCCGTCGCGGTGGCTTCGCCTGCGGGCACGACCCGGTTGGCGATGCCGAGCGCCCCGGCACGCTCACCGGAGATCGGCTCGCCGGTGAGCAGCAGCTCCATGGCGAGGTGGTGCGGGATCCGTTTGGGCAGCCGGATCACCCCGCCGCCGGCCGCGATCAGACCGCGCTTGGCCTCCGGCAGGCCGAACGCGGCGTCCTCCGCGGCCACGATGAGGTCGCAGCTCAGGGCCAGTTCGAAGCCGCCTCCCATCGCCCAGCCCTCGACCGCGGCGATCAGCGGCTTGGTGGTCTCGGCCTGGGTCAGCCCGCCGAACCCGCGACCCGGGATCTCCGGCGATTCCCCGGCCAGTGCGGCCTTGAGGTCCATTCCGGCGCTGAAGGTGCCCTGGGCGCCGGTCAGGACACCGGCACGCAGGGCCGGGTCCGTCTCCAACTCGTCCAGGGCGGCGGCCAGGCCGGTGGCGACGGCCGCGTTGACCGCGTTGCGCGCTGCGGGCCGGTCGATGGTGATGAGCAGGGACGTACCGAACGTCTCGGTCCGCACCTCCGCGGCATGGTTCATGAGGGGTCCTTCGCTCTTCCGTCGTTCTGCGGCCGGTTCTTGGATCAGCGCTGGGTGGCGAGTTCGCCGAAGACCTCTTCGGTGTGCTGGCCGGGCAGCGGGGCGAGCCGCCGTATCGAGCCGGGAGTGGCGGAGAAACGCAGCGGGATGCCCACCGTACGGATCGCGCCCTCCGTCGGGTGCTCGACCACGTCGAGCAAGTGCCCTTCCTGGACGTACGGGTCCTCGCCCGCCCGGTCCAGTTCCAGCACCGACGCCATCGGGATGCTGTGCTCGGCGCAGACCCGCTCCCACTCCTCGGTGGTCAGGGACGGCGAGCACTCCTCGACGAGATCCATGAGCCCGTCGACGTCGGCGTCGGCGATCGCCTCGCCGTTGACGCGCGGATCCTCGGCGAGGTCGGGGCGGCCCGCGGCGGCGAAGAAGTCGCGGAAGTTCTGCGGGCCGTAGGGGATGACGCAGGCGAGACCGTCCCTGGTGGGCACGGCTCGGTGACCCTTGGCCATCGACAGCGGGAACCCGGTGGATCCCACCGGGGGTTCGAAGACATGGCCGGACAGGTGCTCGACGAGGTTGAAGGCGATGAGCGTGTCGGTCATCGGGATCTCGACGTGCTGGCCGGTGCCCGTCCTGTCCCGGTGCAGCAGCGCGGCGAGAACCGAGTAGACGATGGTCAGCGCGGAGACCTTGTCGCCGAGGATCGTCGGCAGGAAGACCGGCCTGCCGATCGCCCGGTTCGCGACGTCCACCAGGCCCGATGCGGCCTGCACCGTCTCGTCGTACGCGGCGTTCCCGGCCCGGTCGGAGTCGCTGCGGAAGCCCTGCGCGTGGGCGTAGACCAGACCGGGGTTACGCGCGGCGACCTCGGGATAGCCGAGTCCGAGGCGGGCCAGCGCGCCGGGACGCATGTTGGTGATCAGCACGTCAGCGGTGTCGATCAGCTCCAGTGCCCGCCCGCGCTCGGTCCCGTCCTTCAGATTCAGGGCCACGCTGCGCTTGTTGCGGTTGACGTTGAGGTTGAGCGGCGTCATTCCACGGGTGTTGCGGTAGGGGCCCAGCCGTACGGTGTCCGACGGCGACTCGATCTTGATCACGTCCGCGCCGAGGTCGCCCAGGATCTGCGCGGCGTAGGGGCCCATCACCACCGTCGACAGGTCGATCACCCGGACGCCGTCCAACGGCCCTGTGGTTGCCTCGGCGGTACGGTCCATCATCTTCTCCCTGCTCTCGCGGCTCTTCACTGCGTTTGTTCATCATTGAAGCTAGTCGCGAGTAGTAGAACAGGGAATGATCATGTAACGAACAATGGCATGACCACAGCGGTCATGCCATTGCCGTCATTCGGGGTAGCGCCGAACGGGACTGATTCAGACGGAAATCGCTTCCCCGAATATCTCCCGGGCCTGCGCGACGAGACCTTCGAGGTCCGCTCCGCCACGGGCCCGGTCCTTGCGGTACAACAGGCCGGTGACGAGGGCGGGTTGGAAGTCCGCGACGGGCAAGACGACGACGTTGTCCAACCGGTAGAGGTGCATCGGGCTCTCCGGGGAGAGCATCGTCATCGAGAAGGCGATGCCACCGGAGATCAGTTCGGAGACGCCGGAATAGTCGGCCGTGTTGGTCCGAATTCTCTTCCTGACTCCGGCTGAATTCAGCCGGGCATCGATTTCGTCGAAATATGCCGGGGTGGCGTCATTGGGTGTGGCCACATAGGACAGGTTGACCAGATCATCCAGCGCGACCGACTCCCGGCCGGAGAACCGGTCGGCCGGGACGGCGGCGCCGAGGCGCTCCGTCATGACCTCGATGATCTCGAGTGCCGGATCCGAGACCGGCAGCCGCGCCAGCGTGAGCGCCAGCCTTCCGTCGTGCACGGCGGTGACCAGGTCCGCCGACGTACCGGGCCAGCGCTTGAGCTCGAACGCCTCACGGCTGGCGCTCTCGAGCAGACGGACCCGGTCCCGCAGATACGGGTGCACCCCGGCCGGCATGCCGATGAACTCCGTGTTGCGCCGGGGCCGGACGGCCTCGCGCAGCCTCCAGGGGATCGCGTTGACGCGCTCGAGAACATCGCGCGCCAGCGGCAGCAGCGCCGTACCAGCCGGTGTCAGCTCTACGCGGTGCGTGGTCCGCTCGAACAGCTCGTGACCCAGCTCGCGTTCGAGATCCTTGATCCGCTGGCTCAGGGGGGAGGCCGCCATGTGGAGCTTGCGCGCCGCCTGCGAGAAGTTGAGCTCTTCGGCAACAGCAACGAAGTACCGCAGGTGCAACATCTCCACGCGGTCACCCTACCTACCGGACCTACCGCCCGGTCTGCCGCCCGGTCTGCCCTACGGCAGTGCTTCGGCTCGCTGCGGGGCTCCGCGCCGCGAGGAGCGCCCGCAACCGGGTGCCGGATTGCCTTGTCACGGCAGTATGCGGTGTCGCGTGGCCATCGCCACGGCGCCCGCCCGGGTGTCCACGCCCAACTTCCGGTAGATACGGCCCAGATGGGTCTTAACGGTGGCCTCGCTGATGAACAGGGCACGGGCGATCTCCCGGTTGCCGATGCCGCGGGCCAGCTGCCCGAGGATGTCGCGCTCGCGTTCGGAGAGGGAGGGGCCCGGGCTGCGCATCCGCGACACCACGTGGTCGGCGACCGATGCCGAGAGCGTGGTACGCCCGGCCGCGGCGTCCCGGATCGCCGCGAACAGCTCCGCCGGCCGCTCGGCCTTGAGCAGGTAGCCGGTGGCGCCCGCCTCGACGGCGCGAGCGATGTCGGCGTCGGTGTCGAACATGGTGAGGACCAGCACACGCGGGGTGGGCAGGTCCGGTGGGTTTCCGGTGGCGGTCAGGTGGCGGGTGGCCGTGACCCCGTCCATGCCGGAGCCGAGTTGCAGGTCCATCAGCACCACGTCCGGACGAAGGCGCGCGGCCATGGCCAGCGCTTCCTCCCCGCTGCCCGCCTCGCCGACCACCTCGATTCCGTCGGTGCTGGACAGCAGCGCGCGCAGTCCGGCGCGCACCACGGCGTGGTCGTCGCAGAGCAGCAGCCGGACGGCGGGGGCGGGTTCGGCAGGTCTCACGGCGTGTCCTTTCCCGCGCTGTCCGGGGCGAGGGGGACCGACACCGTGACGGTGGTGCCCTCGCCCGGTGCGGACTCGACGGTGAGCGTTCCGCCCGCCTGCCGTGCCCGCAGACGCATGGCCGGCAGACCGTGTCCCCGCGTACGCCCTGGTCCGGGGCGAGGTGTGCGGCGCACGTCGAAACCGCGGCCGTCGTCGGCGATGTCCACGGCGATCCGATCGTCCACGCAGGTCAGAGTGAGTGCGGCCCGTGTCGCGTGGGCGTGTTCGCGTACATTGGCCAAAGCCCCCTGGGCCACGCGCAGCAGTGCCGTCCCGACCCGCTCGGGCAGGGCGCCGGGGGTGCCGTCCAGCCGGAAGGCCACGGCCAGCCCCGGACGGTCCTCCCGCTCGGCGAGCGCACGCAGGGCGGGGACGAGGGTGCTTTCGGCGAGGTCGGGCGGGGCCAGGTCACGGACGAACCGGCGGGCCTCGGCGAGACCGCGTGCCGCGATCTCGGCCGCGTCGCGCACATGCCCGCGGGCGGCTTCCGGCGAGGTGTGCCAGAGGCGCTCCGCGGCCTGCAGCAGCATCTGCTGGCTGGACAGGCTCTGCGCCAGCGTGTCATGGATCTCCGCCGACAGTCGTTGGCGCTCTGCCAGGATGCCCGCCTGCCGCTCGGCGACGGCCAGCTCACGGCGGGCCCGGAACAAGTCGTCGATCAGGAGACGCTGGCGGGCCGTCTGGCGCCGGCTGTGGACCAGGACGGCCGTGGCGACCGCTCCGATGGCGACCGGGGCGATCACCAGGTTCGGGTTGAACACGCCGGTGGACACCCGCACTTCGGAGGCGACCACGAGGGCGGTGAGCCCGGCCGCCAGTGGCACCGCGGTACGCACCGGCAGGTTGTGCAGGCCCGTGAACAGCAGCGGCATCGCGCACCACGTGGCGCTCGGCACGAGGGCGAGCAGCACGACCCAGACGGCGAGGACCGCGCCCAGCCAGAGCAGGTACCGCGTGGTGGGGCGCCCGCCGCGCCGCGGCGCGGGCGCCCAGAACCGTCCGAGCAGGTAGAGGACCCCGAAGACGAGGAACAGGGCCAGGATCCACCCGGTGCGGTTGTCCCCTGCGTCACGGGTCAGAAAGCGGACGAGCGAGCCGCCCAGCAGCAGGACGAACGCCGCGTCCATGACCGCGGTCAGCCACCGCGCGTCAGGGTCCGCCTGCCCGCCGTCCGCCGCGGATGTGCTTCCGGTCGCCGTCACAGGACGCCCGACCGCCGTTGCATCCGCATACCGTGCCGCACCACTGATTCCCCATCACCTCGCCCGGCCTTCCCACACCAGTCCTAAGGGGGCGGCCGGCCCGGCGCATCATCCGATCGGCTGACTTCGGGCGTAGCCCGGAGGGTCCCCGCACCGTAGCCGCCCGGCCGAACGAGGACGCCCGTCGGGCACCGAAGCTGCATGGAGAGCCAGAAGACGGTCGTCCGCGCCCTACGGAGGAAAGCCCGCAATGCCTGCAAGGAACATCGAAGTCAACCGCGCCTCCCTCGGACACCGCGTCGCCTATGCGCTGCGCCACCCCGAGCGCGTGCCGGGCTATCTGAGCCGCGCCACCCGGGACATGTGGCTGCGCTACCGGTCGCCGGATCACATCGCCTACTACCGCGCGGTCATGCGCTCCGACACGCGCGCCGACCCGGACGCCGCGGTCGGCAGCCGCACCCGCGAGAGCTGGCTGGCGCTGGGGGCGATGCAGTTCGAGTATCTGCTCGGCCACGGGCTGCGCCCCGAGCACCGGATGCTGGAGATCGGCTGCGGCAATCTGCGCGCAGGCTGGCGGTTCATCGAGTACCTGCAACCGGGGCACTACTACGGCGTCGACATCTCGCCCGACATACTCGCGGCCGCGCAGGACACGCTGGTGCGTCAGGGACTCCAGGACCGGCTGCCCACCCTGACACCGGTACGCGACCTCACGCTGCGGTTCCTGCCGGAGTCCCGCTTCGACGTGGTGCACGCGCACAGCGTCTTCTCGCACTCCCCGCTGCCGGTGATCGAGGAGTGTCTGGCCAACATCGGCCGTGTACTGGCACCGGGCGGCTGGTTCGACTTCACCTTCGACCGCACCGAGGGCAAGGAGCACCAGGTCCTGAGGGAGGACTTCTACTACCGCACCGAGACCCTTCTCGCGCTGGCCGCCAAATACGGTTTGACGGCTTGCTTCATGGACGACTGGGAGAAACTGCCGCACGGCCAGTCCAAGATCCGCGTCACACACGGCAAGGACGGCTAGGGTCCCTCCCTCGGATCAGGCCGGACCGCGAGCCCAGCCGGATCCGGAAGGAACGCCTAGCTCCGCGCCGCCACGAGCCTCTGACCCACGCGGCGCAGCTTCGGCAGCGACCGCTCCGCACATCACGGCCTACGGCGGTTGGCGCGCGTACCAGGCGTCACACCGCACGCCGGACGAACCGCAGCGGCTGCCTCTCCCGGGAGAAGCAGCCGCTGCCGGTGCGGTAGGGGCCAAGGACTAGGGGCTAGGTGTGTTGTCCGGGGACGTTGGTGACAGACGACACGCCTTGAGTGGTCCTTGAATGGGGCGAGGGCCTTCTGGTTTCGGTGTGGATTGCGACATCTCTCACCGGTCCACAGGAGGCCCTCGTT
>NZ_JBQQBY010000047.1:0-60852 GCF_052246385.1 Streptomyces sp. 8N616
AATCGGCGGCCGCCTGGAGGACTTTGGCGATGTCCAGGTAGCTGGTGGCCGGGGTGTCACCACCCAGCGCGTAGGCCTCGTCGGCCGCGCGGACGTGCAGAGCGTCCCGGTCCGGGTCGGCGTAGACGGCTACGCTCGCGATCCCGGCGTCCCGACAGGCTCGGGCAACGCGGACAGCGATTTCGCCACGGTTGGCGATGAGCACCTTGCGCACGATGGCTCCCTCCTTGAAACAAGGCGAGTTTAGGGACTGCCGACACGGCCTGCCGAGTCGGCCCCGGGGGTGACCTTGCCCACACGGAGCGTCATCCGAGCGCCGAGCGAGGACTGAAAGTCCTTGTCGTCCCACGGTACGCCCGGAAATCTCGAGGAACTCTCGTGCTCCGGTGTGGTCAAGGTCTCTGTCAGGTCGACCAGCGGTGGCCAAGTGCCCTTTGTCGAATCCCTACGAACGCGCAACGGAAACTTTGCCGATCTGATGCGTCCTGCCGGGTGACACCTCCGCAGAGCCTGCAGACCCCTTGTTTATGGGATTACCCGTTAGTAGCGTGCCAGATGTCTGAGTACTCGGGGTAACGAGTGAAGTGGGGTGGGCGGGGGTGGCTCGCAGACCAGTGGCCGCGGTGGCGGCCGTGCTGCTGTTCCTGGAAGCGATCGGGATCGTCCTGCTCAACATGGTCCTGGGCATCGCCGTTGACCGGCAGGACATGTCGCTCGGCGGCCTCGACCCGGACGCGATGAGCGTCTCCACCTGGGTCATGGGCGGGCTCTTCGGCCTCTATCTGGCGAGCTGCGCGCTCGTCCTGGGGCGCTGCGCGCTGCGCGACCGGGCCCCCGGGCGGCTGGCGCGCATCCTGCTCATCACCTGCGCGGTGGTGCACGGCGTGCTCGGTGCGCTCACCGTCGGGCTGGTCGGCTGGGCCGCGTTCGCCTTCATGATGGTCGTCTTCGGGATGGTCGTGCTGGTGTTGCTGGCCTTCCCCGCGGGGAGCTCCGACGCCCCCGACACTCCTGACACCCCCGCCGCGCCCGCGGCGGCAGCCGAGGCGTAAGCCCGGGACGTACGCCGCCGAAACGCGGGCTCTACGCCCAGAGTTCGGTGATCCCCACGCCCACGTCGGCGAGCAGCCGCCTGAGCAGGGGCAGCGACAGGCCGATGACGTTGCCCGGGTCGCCGTCGATGCCGTCGATGAAGGGGGCCGAGCGCCCGTCGAGGGTGAACGCGCCCGCCACGCGCAGCGGTTCGCCGCTCGCCACGTACGCCGCGATCTCCGCGTCCGTCGGTTCCCCGAACCGGACCGTCGTGGACGCGGTCGCCGAGGCCCGGCGGCCGGTCGCCGTGTCGATCACGCAGTGGCCGGTCAGCAGCACGCCCGAGCGCCCGCGCATCGCCTTCCAGCGGGCGGTGGCGTCCTCGGCGTCCACCGGCTTGCCGAAGGCCTGACCGTCGAGCTCCAGCACCGAGTCGCAGCCGACGACGAGCGCGCCCGCGGCTTCCGGCCGTACGGACACCGCCGCGGCCTTCGCCTCGGCCAGCAGCCGGGCCAGCTCCTCCGGGGAGTCCGTGGTGATGGCGTCCTCGTCCACACCGCTGACGATCACCTCGGGGATGAGTCCCGCCTGGCGGAGCAGTCCGAGGCGGGCTGGGGAGGCGGAGGCGAGGACGAGACGGCGCTGATCGGTCATGGAGCCCAGGGTATCGACCGGCCCGGGCCGGCTCGGACCCCAGGCCCGGACCGACTCCCGACCGGCTCGACCGGGCTCAGAGGGCCAGCGCCAACGTCATGATGATCACGGCGACCGCCAGCACCCAGCCCGCCCGGCGGAGCATCGCCTCGGCTTGGCGCAGCTCCTCTGGGGGCTCGTCGGTGGGGTCGGACCAGAGCATGGATTCGATCCTCCGTCGGATACGACGGTGCCGCCTGAGTACGCGTACTCAGGCGGCACCGTCCGGAGGGACTAATCCCGCTGGTCCAGAGGATTCGGGGGCTCCAGGGGCTCCGGGGCCCCGGCGGTCCCGCGGCTCCACGGGCCCGCCGGTCACCAGGTCATCTGCTCGCCTGGGCCGGTACGAGCCTGCTCACCTCGGCCAGTACGAGCTGCGCCACGCCTTCGGGCCCGGGTGCGGCAGCACGCCCCGCGCCACGTTCCGCGCCTTGTCGGCCCACTCGTCGAGCTCCTCCTGCGCTGCGGAGACGGCCCCCGCCGCCGCGGCGCGCGCCTGGACCACCGCTAGTGCGGCGGCCAGCTCCTCTGGGGTGGGGTTGCCCCGTACGACCTTGTACATGCGCAGCCTCCTTGAGCCTCTCGCCGTCCTCGTACCCCTGTGGCCCCGCTTTACAGCGGGATGTTGCCGTGCTTCTTCGGCGGCAGCGACGCGCGCTTGTTGCGCAGCGTGCGCAGCCCGCGGACGACGTGGCGGCGGGTCTCCGACGGCATGATCACCGCGTCGATGTAGCCGCGCTCGGCCGCGGTGTACGGGTTGAGCAGCGCGTCCTCGTACTCGGCGATCAGCCGCGTCCGCACCTCCTCGGCCTGCTCCGGCGTCTCGGCCGCGGCGATCGTGCGGCGGTGCAGGATGTTGACCGCGCCCTGAGCGCCCATGACCGCGATCTGGGCGGTCGGCCAGGCGAGGTTGAGGTCCGCGCCGAGGTGCTTGGAGCCCATGACGTCGTACGCGCCGCCGAAGGCCTTGCGGGTGATGACGGTGATGAGCGGGACGGTCGCCTCCGCGTACGCGTAGATCAGCTTGGCGCCGCGCCGGATGATGCCGTTGTACTCCTGGTCGGTGCCGGGCAGGAAGCCGGGCACGTCCACGAAGGTCAGCACGGGGACGTTGAAGGCGTCGCAGGTACGGACGAAGCGCGAGGCCTTCTCCGAGGCGCTGATGTCCAGACAGCCCGCGAACTGCATCGGCTGGTTGGCCACGATGCCCACCGGGTGGCCCTCGACCCGGCCGAAGCCGGTGACGATGTTCGGCGCGAACAGCGCCTGCGTCTCGAGGAATTCGTTGTCGTCGAGGATGTGCTCGATGAGCCGGTGCATGTCGTACGGCTGGTTCGCCGAGTCCGGGATCACCGTGTCCAGCTCGCGGTCCTCGTCCGAGACCGCCAGGTCCGCCTCCTCGGGGAAGACGGGCGGCTCGCTGAGGTTGTTGGACGGCAGGTACGAGAGCAGCGACTTGATGTAGTCGATGGCGTCCTTCTCGTCGCCCGCCATGTGGTGCGCGACGCCGGAGGTGGTGTTGTGGGTGCGGGCGCCGCCCAGCTCCTCGAAGCCGACGTCCTCGCCGGTGACGGTCTTGATGACGTCGGGCCCGGTGATGAACATGTGCGAGGTCTTGTCGACCATGACCGTGAAGTCGGTGATCGCGGGGGAGTAGACCGCACCGCCCGCGCACGGGCCGACGATCAGGCTGATCTGCGGGATCACCCCGGAGGCGTGGACGTTGCGGCGGAAGATCTCGCCGTACATGCCCAGAGCGCTGACGCCCTCCTGGATGCGGGCGCCGCCGGAGTCGTTGATGCCGACGACCGGACAGCCGTTCTTCAGCGCGAAGTCCATCACTTTGACGATCTTCTCGCCGAAGACCTCGCCCAGGGCGCCGCCGAAGACCGTGAAGTCCTGGGAGAACACGGCCACCGGGCGGCCGTCGACCGTGCCGTAGCCGGTGACGACGCCGTCGCCGTAGGGCCGCGTCTTGTCGAGGCCGAAGTTGGTCGACCGGTGCCGCGCGAACTCGTCCAGCTCGACGAACGACCCCTCGTCGAGCAGCAGGTTCACGCGCTCACGGGCCGTCAGCTTCCCCTTCGCGTGCTGCTTCTCGACCGCGCGCTGCGAGCCGGCGTGCGTCGCCTCCTCGGTGCGACGCTGCAGGTCCGCGATCTTCCCCGCGGTCGTGTGAATGTCGTAATCCGGCTCGGACATCGGGATGCGGCTCCTGCTCGTCCTGTGTGTGCTGCCTGGGCTGCTGTGTTATACGGGCTACTGACTCGTAGCGTATCGGCGACGCTGCGCGATGGCAGTGCGGCGTTGGACACACCGCGCACCCTCGCGGGGCGGCGGCTGAGCTGGTACGGGGCCTACGCTGGCGGCATGACGCCGAAGCCGCCAGGAACGCCCGGCTCCCCGCAGCCGGACCCCGCCCACGGCCGCTGGTCCGACCTCGAGCGGCCGCCGCTGAATGCCGCCGCGCTGCGCAAGGCCCTCGTGCGGCCCGGCGGTCTGTGGACCGCCTTCGACGTGGTCGAGGTGACCGGGTCCACCAACACCGACCTCGCCGAGCGGGCCAGGGCGGGCGACGCCGAGGCGGGCGCGGTGCTCGTCGCCGAGGAGCAGTCCGCGGGGCGCGGGCGGCTCGACCGGACCTGGTCCTCACCGGCGCGCTCGGGGCTTTTCTTCTCCGTGTTCCTCGAACCGGACGTCCCAACCGAGCGGTGGGGCTGGCTGCCGCTGCTCGCCGGGGTCGCGACGGCGACCGCGCTGTCCCGGGCCGCCGGCGTCGACACCGCGCTGAAGTGGCCCAACGACCTGCTCGTACAGGTCGGCGACGAGGAGCGGAAGGCCGGCGGCATCCTCGCCGAGCGGGCCGGGGACGGCGTCGTGGTCGGGATCGGGCTCAACGTCACGCTGCACGCGGACGAACTGCCCGTGCCGGAAGCCGGGTCGCTGTTGCTGGCGGGCGCGGCCGCGGTGGACCGGGACCCGCTGCTGCGGGCCGTACTGCGCTCGCTCGAGCAGTGGTACGAGGACTGGCGGGGGGCCGGCGGCGACCCCGGGGCGAGCCGGCTGCAGGAGGCGTACGCGGCGGGCTGCGCGACCCTCGGCAGGACCGTGCGCGCGGTGCTGCCCGGGGACCGGGAGATCATCGGTGAGGCGGTCGCGGTCGACGGCGACGGCAGGCTCGTCCTGGCCACCAAGGAGGGCGTGCAGCAGCCGGTGGGCGCCGGGGACATCGTCCATCTACGGGCTGCCGGATGAGAGTGAGCTAGGGCACACCTGCCGTATCGTTTGATGCGCCGGACCAGGCAGAGAGCGGGCCGAGTGGGCGGAGCGGGCGAGAAGTGATCGGAAGGGCTGTGCGCAGGGATCGGACCAGGCCGTGTCTCCCAGGTCCCCGTGGATCAGCCCGCGGCGTCTGGTGCCGTGCATCGCAAGGCGGTGGGGGCACCCCCGGCGGAGCCAGGGGGAGGTCGTCCTCGTACTGGGCGTACTCGGACGGGCCCGACAACGCAGCGAGGTGCGGTGGCTGGGGTTCCCCCTGCCGAAGGCCAGGGGCGCGTCGCGGGCCCGCGGGGACCTGGGAGACACGGCTTGGGGGCGGGCGGTGACCGTGGACGAGCCCTCTTCTGCCGCCTCCGCTCCTGGCGAGGAGCCGCCCGAGGAGAACCCGCTCGCCCTCCGGATCGAGCAGCTGATCCTCGGCTCCGAGCGGCGCTACACCCCCTTCCAGGCGGCCCGCAGCGCCGGGGTCTCGATGGAGCTGGCCTCCCGGTTCTGGCGGGCCATGGGATTCGCCGACATCGGGCAGGCCAAGGCGCTGACGGAGGCGGACGTGCTGGCGCTGCGGCGGCTCGCGGGTCTGGTCGAGGCCGGGCTGCTGAGCGAGCCCATGGCGGTGCAGGTGGCGCGGTCCACCGGGCAGACCACGGCGCGGCTCGCGGAGTGGCAGATCGACTCCTTCCTGGAGGGGCTCACCGAGCCGCCGGAGCCGGGGATGACCCGCACCGAGGTCACGTATCCGCTGGTCGAGCTGTTGCTGCCGGAGCTCGAGGAGTTCCTGGTGTACGTGTGGCGGCGGCAGCTCGCGGCGGCCACCGGGCGCGTGGTGCAGGCCGCGGACGACGAGGAGATGGTCGAGCGGCGGATCGCGGTCGGGTTCGCGGACCTCGTGGGCTTCACCCGGCTGACCCGGCGGCTGGAGGAGGAGGAGCTCGGCGAGCTGGTCGAGGCCTTCGAGACCACGGCCGCGGATCTGGTCGCGGCGCACGGCGGGCGGCTCATCAAGACCCTGGGGGACGAGGTCCTGTTCGCGGCGGACGACGCGGGGATCGCGAGCGAGATCGGGCTGCGGCTGATCGAGACGATGACGCACGACGAGACGATGCCGGAGCTGCGGGTCGGCATCGCCTTCGGGACGGTGACGACGCGGATGGGCGACGTCTTCGGGACGACGGTCAACCTGGCGAGCCGCCTGACATCGATAGCGCCGAAGGACGCGGTGCTGGTGGACGGGGCGTTCGCGGAGGAGCTGATGCGCTCGGGCGACGCGCCCGAGTCGGAGGCGGAGGCCGCGAAGGCGGAGAAGGAGGGCCGCAGCCCTGCCTCCGCGTACCGGTTCGCGCTGCAGCCGATGTGGCAGCGGCCGGTGCGAGGCCTCGGGGTCGTGGAGCCGTGGCTGCTGACCCGGCGGGGGTAGGCAAGATCTTTCCGCCCCGACGGCGGGCGACCGCTGTGTCGCTGTCCGGCTGTGCCGAGCCGGCCTGAACCAGCGGAGTTCTGTCCCGGGTGCGATGATGCCTCGCGCAGGTTCACGGTCGTTAACCCGGAGCGGGAACGGGGAGAGCGGAGGGCGCATGGGCAGCGAGCAGCGGTACGGGGAGTGGGTCGCCGTACGGCGGCACGGCGAGCACGTCGCAGAGCTCGTACTGGACCGCCCCAAAGCGATGAACGCCGTCTCGACGGAGATGGCGCGGGCGCTCGCGGAGGCGTGCGGTGCGCTGGCGGCGGACCGGTCCGCGCGGGTCGTGGTGCTGACCTCGAGCCACCAGCGGGCGTTCTGTGTCGGCGCGGACCTCAAGGAGCGCAACTCCTTCACGGACGCGGAGCTGCTGCGGCAGCGGCCGGTGACCAGGGCCGCGTACACCGGTGTGCTGGAGCTGCCGATGCCCACCATCGCGGCGGTGCACGGCTTCGCACTCGGCGGCGGGTTCGAGATCGCGCTCTCCTGCGATCTGATCGTGGCGGACAGGACCGCCGTCCTCGGTCTTCCGGAGGTGTCGGTGGGCGTGATCCCGGGCGGCGGCGGGACGCAGCTGCTGCCGCGGCGGGTGGGCGCGGCCCGCGCCGCCGAGCTGGTGTTCACGGCGCGGCGGGTGGCGGCGGAGGAGGCCCGGGAACTGGGGCTCGTGGACCTGCTGGTCGAGGAGGGCGCGGACGGTACGGAGGCGCTGGCGCTCGCCGGGCGGATCGCCGCGAACTCGCCGGTCGGGCTGCGGGCGGCCAAGCGGGCGCTGCGGCTCGGGCACGGGCTGGACCTGCGGGCCGGTCTCGAGGTGGAGGACGCGGCCTGGCGGAGTGTGGCCTTCTCCGGGGACCGGGCGGAGGGCGTCGCGGCCTTCAACGAGAAGCGCACGCCGGACTGGCCGGGGGAGTAGGCGGGCGGAGCAGCGCCCGGGGGAGCCGGTCCGGGGGGCAGGCCGGGGGCGTGAGCGAAAGCCATTCCCCGGAACGGGGCGAATGCCATCAAATGTTCCTAGGCTGGAGTGCGAGGTGCGCACTCGGTTACGGAATGTGAGGTGCCGGTGCCCGTGTCGTACGACGGCGGCGGGGGCGATGCGCGGCTGCGGGCGGTCGTGGGCCTGGCCCAGGCGATGGCCGCCGCGCAGACTCCGCGCGAGTCCGCGCGCGCTGCGGCGGCCGGGGCCATGCGGGCGCTGGGCGGGACCTTCGCCGCGCTGTCGGTGTGGGAGCGGGAGCTGGGGCGGCTCCGGGTGCTCGTCAACACCGGCGAACTCGCCGAAGGCGAGGAGGAGTTCCCCGAGGACGAGTCCTACCCGGTGCACGAGTTCCCGGAGATCGCCGAGTTTCTGCATGACCGGTGGGCCGGGGGCGGCGAGCCCAACGCATGGGTGGAGACCGCGAACGGCCCCGGCGCGGGGCCTGTGTCCGGTGCTTACTGCACCCAGCGCGTGGCCGCCCTCCAGCGGCGCGGCCGCGGCTGCTGCGTGGTCGCGCCGATCGTGCTGCACGGGCGGGCGTGGGGCGAGCTGTACGTGGCGCGGGGGGCCGGGGAACCGGTCTTCGGCCGGGACGACGCGGACTTCGCGACCGTACTGGCGGCCGTGACGGCGGCCGGGATCGCGCAGACGGAGCGCTTGGAGGAGGCACGCCGGCTCGCGTTCACGGACCCGCTGACGGGGCTCGCGAACCGCCGGCTGGTGGACCTCCGCCTCGACGAGGCGGTGGACCGGCACGTGGCGGACGGCACGGTGGTCAGCCTCGTGGTCTGCGACATCAACGGCCTCAAGGAGGTCAACGACTCGATGGGCCACGCGGTCGGCGACCGCCTGCTGGAACGCTTCGGCTCGCTGCTGTCGCTGTGCGGGGCGGCGCTGCCGGGCGCCCTGGTCGCGCGGCTCGGCGGCGACGAGTTCTGCCTGCTGGCGGTGGGGCCGCCGGCCGACGACGTGGTGCACGCGGCGGATGAACTGTGCCGCCGGGCGGGCGACTTGGAGCTGGGCGAGGGCGTCGCCTGCGGGGTCGCTTCCACGGGCGAGCAGATCGGGCCCGTACGGTCCGCGCGCCGGCTCTTCCGGCTCGCGGACGCGGCGCAGTACCGGGCGAAGGCGGCCCGCTCGGAGAAGCCGGTCGTGGCGGGCCGCGAGGGCCCCGACGACCCGGTGGTCCGCCTCGCGGAGACTCCCCCGGAACCCGGCCCGGACCGCCGCCGCTTCCGCAGCCGCACGGAGTCATAACGCACGCCTGGCGGGCACCCCGTGCGCCGAAGCCCGCGTGGCGCCGGGCCACGGGCCGCGGGGCGGCGACCGGCCTGAGCACGGAGCCGTAACGCCGGCATGCCGCACCCCCTGGGCCGCACGGCGGCGAGCGGCCTGGCCACGCGCCCCGCCGCCCGCGCCGCCCTCGCCTCCCCTGCAAGGGCCGGCCCTGCCTGGCCTCAGGGGCATGGCGCGCCGGAGGGAACACAAGTGCCCCGCGGCGGGCGGGCGCCTGGCGCGCGGGCGGACCCTCGGCCCGCGGGCGGGCCCCCTGCCGCGGTGCGGCCTCCGCCGCCGAGGGTGTTCGCCCCCGCGGTCGTCCTCCGCCGCGTACCGGCGAGGTGGCCCTCCGGGCCTCGGGAAACCCGAAGACCGGCTGTCCGGCGGCCCCGCGGCCCATGGGCGGGCCCCTGGCGCGGTGCGGCTCCCCGCCCAGCGGGGCTCGCTTCCGCGGCCGCTCGGCGCCGCGGTGGCGGCGCGCCGGCTCCCCGGGCCGGGGAACGTGAAGGCTGGTTGGTCGGCGGTCGCTCGGCCCGCCTGCGGGTTCCCCTCGGCGGGGCGGTTCCCCGCCGAGGGTGTTCGCTTCCGCGCCCGCGCCGCGTGGCGACGAGGCGGTCGGTCCTCTCGAGGTCGGGAACCCGAAGGCCGGTTTTCCGACGGGTCTGCGGCCCGTGGGCGGGTCTGCGGCCCGTGGGCGGGCCCCTGGCGCGGGGCCATCTCGCCGCCGAGGGGCTGTCTTCGGTGGCCGCTCGGCCGCTGCGGGCGGCCTGGCCGCGGAGGGGGCTCGTTTCCGCGGTCGTCCGCCGCGTATTTGACGAGGCGACCCTCCCGGGGCCGGGCCTGAAGGCTGGCTGCCCGACGGGGCTGCGATCCGTGGGCGGGCCCCTGGCGGGGCGGCGGCTTCCCGCCGAGGGAGCTCGCTTTCGCGGCTTGCCCTGGTGGCGCGTCGCGGTGAAGCGTCACCGCTGGGGAACTCGTAGGGCGGTCGCCCGGCGGCGGGGCGTGGTTCCTTTGCCGGCCCGTTCGCGGGGCGGTCGCCCGGTGTGGAGGTCTGCGCAGGCCCCCTCGGCGAGGGGAGCCGCTGCGCGATGGGGCGCAGCCCCCTCCGCGGGGCGGCCCACCGGCGAGGGACTTTGCGGAGCGGCCCTCCCGGCGAGGGAGTTCGCGGAGCGGCCCTCCCGGCGAGGGAGTTCGCGGAGCGGCCCTCCCGGCGAGGCACTCGCGGAGCGGCCCCCCCGGGGAGGGACTTCGCGGAGCGGCCCTCCCGGCGAGGCACTGGCGGAGCGGCCCCCCGGGGAGGGAGTTCGCTTGAGCGGCCCTCCCGGCGAGGGGCCCGCTGGTGACTTTCGGGGATTCACTCTCTAGGGTTCCTGAATATGGATATGCACAATGTGGTGGTGGGGACGGCCGGGGCCACGGCTGAGGACGTTGTTGCCGTGGCCCGCGGAGAGGCGCGGGTTGACTTGTCCCGCGAGGCGCTGGACGCGCTGGGGGCCGCGCGGGAGGTCGTCGATGCGCTCGCCGCCAAGCCGGACCCGGTCTACGGCGTCTCGACCGGCTTCGGCGCGCTCGCCGTCCGGCACATCAGCCCCGGGCTGCGCACCCAGCTGCAGCGCAACATCGTCCGCTCGCACGCTGCCGGCATGGGCCCGCGCGTCGAGCGCGAAGTCGTGCGCGCGCTGATGTTCCTGCGGCTGAAGACCCTCTGCTCCGGCCGTACGGGCGTCCGTCCGCTGGTCGCGCAGACCATGGCCGCGATCCTCAACGCGGGCATCACCCCCGTCGTCCACGAGTACGGCTCCCTCGGTTGCTCCGGCGACCTCGCGCCGCTCTCGCACTGCGCCCTCACCCTCATGGGCGAGGGCGACGCCGAAGGCCCCGACGGCGTCGTCCGCCCCGCCCACGAGCTGCTCGAAGCCCACCGCATCGAGCCCGTGGTCCTCCGTGAGAAGGAGGGCCTCGCGCTCCTCAACGGCACCGACGGCATGCTCGGCATGCTCGTCATGGCCTGCGCCGACCTCGCGCGGCTGTTCACCGCGGCCGACATCACGGCCGCGCTCTCCCTCGAGGCCCTGCTCGGCACGGAGAAGGTGCTCGCGCCCGAGCTGCACGCCATCCGCCCGCACCCGGGCCAGGCGGCCAGCGCCGCCAACATGCTCAAAGTCCTTGCCGATTCCGGCCTGACCGGCCACCACCAGGACGATGCGCCGCGCGTCCAGGACGCGTACTCCGTGCGCTGCGCCCCGCAGGTCGCGGGCGCGGGCCGGGACACCCTCGCTCACGCGCGCGTGGTCGCCGACCGCGAGCTCGCAGCCGCCGTGGACAACCCCGTCGTCCTCCCCGGCGGCCGGGTCGAATCCAACGGCAACTTCCACGGCGCGCCCGTCGCGTACGTCCTGGACTTCCTCGCCGTCGCCGCGGCCGACCTCGCGTCGATCGCCGAGCGCCGCACCGACCGGCTGCTCGACAAGAACCGCTCGCACGGACTGCCGCCCTTCCTCGCGGACGACCCCGGCGTCGACTCCGGCCTGATGATCGCCCAGTACACGCAGGCGGCCCTGGTCAGCGAGATGAAGCGGCTGGCCGTACCCGCCTCGGTGGACTCGATCCCGTCCTCCGCGATGCAGGAGGACCACGTCTCGATGGGCTGGTCCGCGGCGCGCAAGCTGCGCCACTCCGTCGAGAACCTCGGCCGCGTCATCGCCGTCGAGCTGGTCGCCGCGACCCGCGCGATCGAGCTGCGCGAGGGGCTCCTCCCGGCGCCGGCGACGCGGGCGGTGCTGACGGCCGTGCGCGAGGCGGGCGTCCGGGGGCCGGGCGGCGACCGCTACCTGGCGCCGGACCTCGCGGCGGCGGATTCCTTCGTACGGTCCGGGGGGCTCGTGCGGGCCGTGGAGCCGGTGACGGGCCCGCTGGCCTGAGGCCCCAGGGTTCGCGATACGGCGGCGTTACGGGGCCGGCGCACAGCTGGGCCCCGTACCGCCCCGCTACGGGTCAGAGCGCGCTCGTACCGGCGCGCCGCGCCGCATACGCGACCATCGCCGCGCCGAAGCCGAGGAAGAGCGTCCCGCCCACGAGATACGGCGTGGTGTCCACGCTGCCGGTGTCGGCGAGGGAGAGGTCCTGGGAAAGGTCCTTCGCGCCGTTCTGAGGTTCGGACGGAGCGGCGGCGGAGCCCGGGGACTCGCTGCGCGCGTCCGCCGTGCCCCGCTCGACCGTCGCGTTCGCCGAAGGCACGAACCACAGCGCGAAGAGCAGTGAACCCGCGGCGGTGGCGGTCAGCAGCGGGCGGCGTGCGGACACGGAACGGACCCCCTTGCGGCATAGGAGACTTGGCCGTCCGGGCTGATGTTAGTAAGTGCCGCGGGTCGCGGGAAAGTCTCGGTCCGCGGGCCCCTTACGCTCCGCGCATGACTACTGCTGAGACATCACGATTCGTACGGCTTCGGGTGGAACTGGTCCTCGAGGTCATCGGCCCAGGCGACCTCACCGGTGCGGCCCTCGACCACATCGACTCCGACGCGTTCATGCCGGAGGACGAGCGCGGCCACGCCAGGGCGGCGGTCCAGGAGGACGACGCGGAGGCGCTGGCCTATCTCGTCGACCCGTTCGAGCTGGTGGGCGGCGTCCCCGGGGTCGAGCTGGCGCAGGCGTCCTGGAGCAGTGAGCAGATCGAGTACGACCCGAACTCCGCGGAATGGGACCTCGGCCTCGATGACGAGGACATGGACGAGGACACGGGCGACGACGAGGACATGGACGAGGACGGGAGCGCGGGCGAAAACGACCAGGTCGGAGGGGGTGGCGAGCAGAATGCGCGGAGGATGTGAGCGGGGACCTCGACGGATCCCGCATCATCCGTGAGGATGAAGACCGCCCGAATGGGGAAGGCGGCGCCGGGAGGGCGTGAGCCAGGCGAGCCGGAGACCCCGGGCAGCCCCCGCACGGCCCGGGGTGTTCCCGCGCCGAACGTGGTGTTCCCCACATTTCCAGCTGTGAGGGAACCGGACGAATAGGAATTCGTGTTCTTCTCGGGTGACCGGGACATCTGCACCCGTGGCCCGGATCGGGGATTCAGGGGAAACCATAGCGATGGAGAAGCGTGTGATGACGGACGGTAAGCACCGCAGGGCGCTGGCTCTGACGGCCGTGCTGCTCGGCGGTGCACTGACGCTCACGGCCTGTGGCGGTGACGCCGGCGACGACAGCGGCAATGGCAGCGGAAACGGCGGCCAGGCCAAGTCGCAGGCGCAGGTCGACGAGGCGGCCGCCAAGGACGCTTCCGACGCTCGAATAGCGATCACGCCGAAGGACGGCGCCGACAACGCCGGCATCAACAGCGACGTCAAGGTCAAGGTGGCGGGCGGCAAGCTCACCAAGGTCACCATGACGGCCGTCGAGACCGGCGCCGAGGTCGCGGGCACGATCTCCCCGGACGGCGCGTCCTGGAAGCCGGACGCCCAGCTGGAGCGGTCCACCACGTACAAGATCAGCGCTGAGGCGAAGGACGCCAAGGGCCGCGAGGCCAACGAGAACTCCACCATCACGACCGTCTCCCCGGCCAACAGCTTCATCGGCAACTTCACGCCGGAGGACGGCTCGACCGTGGGTGTCGGCATGCCGGTGTCGATCAACTTCGACAAGGCGATCACCAACAAGGCCGACGTCCAGTCCGGCATCACGGTCACCTCGAGCAGCGGCCAGGAGGTCGTCGGCCACTGGTTCAACGGCAACCGCCTGGACTTCCGTCCCGAGGAGTACTGGCAGGCCGGTTCCACGGTGACGCTGAAACTCGCCCTCGACGGCGTCGAGGGTGCGCCGGGCGTGCAGGGCGTCCAGGAGAAGACCGTCACCTTCAAGACCGGCCGTAGCCAGGTGAGCACGGTCGACGCCAAGACCAAGCAGATGACGGTGGTCCGCGACGGCAAGACGATCAAGACCGTCCCGATCTCCGCGGGCAGCCCCGAGAACCCGACGTACAACGGCCAGATGGTGATCTCCGAGAAGTTCAAGGAGACCCGGATGAACGGTTCCACCGTCGGCTTCAAGAAGAAGAACGGCAAGGGCGAGTACGACATCAAGGACGTGCCGCACGCGATGCGGCTGTCCTCGTCCGGCACCTTCATTCACGGCAACTACTGGGGCGCCGACTCGATCTTCGGCAGCGCCAACACCAGCCACGGCTGCGTCGGCCTGAACGACGTCAAGGGCGCGAACGACCCGAAGCAGCCCGGCGCGTGGTTCTACGACAACTCGCTCACCGGCGATGTCGTGGTGGTCAAGAACTCCGAGGACAAGACCATCGCCCCGGACAACGGCCTCAACGGCTGGAACCTGCCGTGGAGCGAGTGGGTGGCAGGTAGCGCAACCGGCGCCTGACGCCGACCCGTAGCCACGGGCTGCGGATCTCCGTACGGCGGCGGTACGTACCCCCGGAAGGGGGCGCGTACCGCCGCCGTCGCGTTTCTCAGGTCGGCTCTCATCGTGACCTGCTGGAGGGCCTGTGGAAGGAGCACGGGCTGACCTTCATCATGGTCACGCACGACAGTGCGATCGCCCGCCGCTCGCCGCGCCTCGCGACCATCCACCAGGGCAGGGTGACGGTCACCGACCGTTCGCCCGCATGAGGCTCCGGATGAGGCCCGTGCAGCAAGCCCGCATGAGGCCCGGCATGCAAGCCCGCACGTGAAGCCCCAAGCGGAGCCATGTGCCCCAATTCCCCACGGAAGCCCCACTGTTGAACTGGTGTACCACCCCCTGCATACTCCGTGTGCAGGGGGCCGAGGGCTTCCGTAACGGTGAACTGAACTCACCAGGGGGAAAGTTGCACAGACAACTCAAAACGGCCGGAGCAACCACGATCGCCATGGCCGCGGCCATCGCGATGACGGCGGGACTGACCGCCTCGCCGTCAGTGGCCGGAGAGCGGGCCGCGACCACGGCCCCGTCGGCGTCGTCCGCCCCGAGCAAGGGCGGCCCGGCCAAGCACTGGGTCACCCTCCTCACCGGCGACCGGATCGCCGTCGACGCCAAGGGCCGCCCGGTCGGCATCCAGCGCGCCGAGGGGCGCGAGCACATACCCGTACAGGTCCAGCGCTCCGGCAAGCACGCGTACGTCGTGCCGCGGGACGCCCAGAAGCTGATCCGCGAAGGGCGGGTCGACCAGCGGCTGTTCGACGTCGGCCTGCTCAGCCGCCCCGAGTACCGCAAGGCCCACCGCGAAGGCCTGCGGCTCATCGTCACCTACAAGGGCTCCCGCCCCGCCGCCAAGTCCGAACTGCGCGCCGCCGGAGGCACCGACGTGCGCCGCAGCTTCCCGAAGCTGGGCGCCGAGGCCGTGCGGACCGGGCAGGGGGAGGCCGCCTCCGCGGCCTGGGACGCGCTGACCAGCGAGCCGCAAGGAGCCGCCGGATTCCGTACGGCCGCCTCCGGCGTCGGCGCGGTCTGGCTCGACGCCATCCACCGGGCCAGCCTCGACAAGAGCGTGCCGCAGATCGGCGCGCCCGAGGCATGGAAGGCCGGATTCGACGGCAAGGGCGCGAAGATCGCCGTCCTGGACACCGGTGTCGACCAGACCCACCCGGACCTGGCGGGCCAGGAGATCGCCGAGAAGAACTTCTCGGACGCGGCCGACAGCAAGGACCGCTACGGCCACGGCACGCACGTCGCCTCCATCTCGGCGGGTACGGGCGCCAAGTCGGGCGGCACGTACAAGGGCGTCGCGCCGGGCGCACGGCTGCTGGACGGAAAGGTTCTGGGCGACGAGGGCTCGGGCGAGGACTCGGGCATCATCGCGGGCCTCGAGTGGGCCGCCGCGGAAGGCGCCGACATCGTCAACCTCAGCCTCGGCGGCCCGGACTCCCCGGGCGTCGACCCGCTCGAGGAGGCCGTCAACCGGATCTCCGCCGAGAAGGGCACGCTGTTCGTCATCGCGGCGGGCAACGAGGGCGACTTCGGCCCCGGCACCGTCGGCTCGCCGGGCAGCGCGGACGCCGCGCTCACCGTCGGCGCCGTCGACAAGGAGGACAGGCTCGCTTCCTTCTCCAGCACAGGGCCGCGCGTCGGGGACGGAGCCGTCAAGCCCGACCTGACCGCGCCCGGCGTGGACATCGGCGCCGCTGCCGCCCCCGGCAGCATCGTCGCCGAGGAGGGCACACCGGTCGCGGACGGCTATGTCGCCATCTCCGGTACGTCCATGGCCACCCCGCACGTCGCGGGCGCCGCGGCGATCCTCGCTCAGCAGCACCCCGACTGGACCGGCGCACAGCTCAAGTCCGCGCTCACCGGCTCCACCAAGCCCGGTGACTACACCCCCTTCCAGCAGGGGTCCGGACGGGTCGACGTCTCCGCGGCCATCAAGCAGACCGTCGTCGCCGAGCCGGTGTCGGTGAGCTTCGGCACCCAGGCCTGGCCGCACACCGACGACAAGCCGGTGACGAAGGCCGTCACCTACCGCAACCTCGGCACCGAGCCGGTCACCCTCGACCTCGCCGTCCAGGGCACGGGACCGGACGGAAAGCCCGCGCCCGCCGGGATGTTCGGCATCGACACGAAGCAGCTCACCCTCGAGCCGAAGGCCGAGGGCACGGTGTCGGCCACCGTGGACACCCGGCTCGGCGGGATGCTCGACGGGGCGTACGGCGCGGTGATCACGGCGACCGGCGGCGGGCAGACCGTCCGCACGGCGGCCGCGGTGGACCGCGAGGTCGAGTCGTACGACCTGACGGTCAGGCACCTGGGGCGCGACGGCGAGCCGACCAAGATCTACGGAACCACCGTGGACGGCGTCAGCGGCCTGGGCGCCGGGAAGTTCTTCGCGCCGTACGACGAGAGCGGCACCGCCACGATCCGCGTCCCCAAGGGCCGTTACATCCTCAGCTCCAGCGTTCTCGTCGACGAGGAGGACGCGACCAAGGGGATCGACTGGATCAATCAGCCCAAGCTCGACATCACCAAGGACACCACGGTGACGGTCGACGCCCGGACCGCGAAGCCGGTCGACATCAGGGTCCCGGACAGCGCGGCGAAGCCGAAGAACGCCTCGGCCGACTTCTCGGTCCAGACCGAGGACGGCGGGTACGGCTACGGCTGGTGGCTCGACTCCTACCAGGGCTTCCGCACCGCGCACCTCGGCCCCAAGCCAGCGGCCGGTGAGCTGTTCCAGCAGTGGGCCGGCACCTGGACCAGCGCCGCCGCCCAGTACGACCTGGCGTACGGCGGCACGGTGAGCAAGCTCGCGACCGGCTACACCAAGCACACCGAGAAGGGCGAACTCGCCAAGATCACCGGGAAGCTGGGCGCCTCGGTCAGGAACAAGACCGGCCGCCTGTGGGCGTGGGGCTACATCCCCGGGAGCTTCGGCAGCTCCGCGTACGCGGCCCCGGTCAAGCTGCCGGGCACCAGGACCTCGTACGTCAACGCGGCCGGCGTGGAGTGGGCCTTCGACTTCGAGCAGGACGGCCCCGACCCCTGGGCGCCCGAGGTGGCCTACTCGATCGGCGCCAAGCCGTACAAGGCGGGGAAGAGCTACGAGAAGGTCTGCAACGTCGGCGTCTTCGGGCCGAAGGTGAGCAAGGAGTACGGCATCTTCCGCGAGGGCAACAGCCTGTCCGGCTACCTGCCGGTGCACGCGGACGGCAAGGGCCACGTCGGCGGCTCGGTGTACGACAAGGCGGTCACCACGCTCTACCGGAACGGCACCAAGGTCGGCACCAATGACGACCCGCTGACCGGCGAGAAGGCCTTCCGGGTGCCGGCGGGCAAGGCCCGCTACAAGCTCACCACCTCGGTCACCCGGAGCAAGGTCGCCGCGGTGACCACCAAGCTGACCGCGAGCTGGACGTTCACGTCGAGGAAGACGAGCGAGCAGACCCAGCTCCCCGCCTCGGCGGTCCGCTTCACCCCGGCGCTGGCGGCGGACAGCACCGCCAAGGCCGGAGCGACGGCCGCCGTCCCGGTCGCGGTCCAGGGCTCGGGCGCGGGCCGGAACCTCAAGTCGCTGGCCGTGTACGTGTCGTACGACGGCGGCGCGCACTGGCGGAAGGTCAAGGTCAGCGGCGGCAAGGTGACGGTGAAGAACCCGAAGGCCGGGAAGGGCATCTCCTTCCGGGCCAATGTCACCGACAAGCAGGGCAACACCCTGTCGCAGACGCTCTACAACGCCTACCTGGGCAAGTAGGGCTGCCGGAACGCCCCAGCCTGCAGGAGCGAGCGGCTGGTCACCCGAGGGCGACCAGCCGCTCCCGCAGTTCGACGAGCTCCGCCTCCGGCAGCGTCGCCGCGACCGCCCGGTCGAACGCGTCCTCCGTGAGCCGCTCCGCGCGCCGCCACCGCTCCGTCAGATCCGGGATCTTCCCCGCCCGCGCCACGAGGGCATCCGCCTCGTCCTCGGGCCAGGCCGTGCGCAGCAGCCGCGCACGCCCCCCGCCCGGGTCGGCGACGACCGCCTCCGTGACGCCCAGCCCGCAGGCCCGCAGCGCCCCGAAGTGCAGCCCGCCGCGCAACTCGCGCAGCAGCATGAGCGCGTGCGCGAGAGCGGCGGGGCCGTCCGTGTCGTAGGGGCGCCTGGCCGCCCGCCAGCCCGTGAACAGCGGCAGCGCGCTGCCGTCCGCGGCGTCCACCACCCGGTGCGCGAGCCGTGCGGTACGGACCGCTTCCGGCGTGCCGGTGAGATGGTTCCGGCCCCAGTCCCAGCACCCCTGCGCGTACGCCGTCACGGCCTGCTCCGGGGTGACGCCCGCGCTGTTCTCCCAGGTGTAGTCGATGATCCAGGCCGGGAAGATCCCGAGCACCTGGGTGACGACGACGGGCGGGGCCGTGCCGAGCACGCCGGCCCTCCCGCGGAAGTACAGCAGCCGGTCGGCCAGGCCCAACTCCGCTCCCCGCGCCGTCATGTCCGGAGAGGTCATGAACCGGCCGCCGAGCCGTACGACCGCGCTGAACGTGTCCGCTGCGAATGTCATGTCCGGAACGTACTGCGCTCCGCGCGGGACGGTGGCCGTTTCCGCGCAGTCCCGGCCGCACGCTGCGTGCGGGGCGGCCGGACCGTCAGAGGTGGCCGGACCGTCAGAGGTGGCCGGCCGTCAGAGGCGGTGGGCTCGTCAGAGGCCGAGGACCGCCGGGTCGGAGGCGAACTCACGGAAGGCGGCGCGCGGGTCGGGCACCAGCCGCCGCTCCCGGAGGTCCATGATCCCGCCGACGCTGCTGAGCTCCGCGACCAGCTCGTCGCCGCGGCGGAAGGACTGCTCGACCCGGAACGTCTTGCCTTCGCCCCACACGAACGCGCAGGACACCTCGACCTCGTCGCCCGCGCGCAGCTCGCGGTGGAACTTGATCGTGCTCTCCAGGTTGACCGGTCCCACGCCCTTCTCGACCAGCTCGCTCTGCCGGATTCCGGCGGCCTGGACGAGGCTCCAGCGGGCGTGCTCCGCGTACTGCGTATACACGCTGGTGTTGAGGTGCCCCTGTGAGTCCGTCTCGTAGCCACGGACGGTGATCCGAACGGTGAACGGCTGAGTCATGCCGCCATCCTCGCGCATGGCGAGCCGGGGACCGCGGGCAGTTCCCCGAAGTCCCCAAGAGATTTTCCCTCCTGCCGGACCGTCAGGTCTCGTGCGTGTAGCGGACGTAGAAGACGATCAGCCCCATCGACAGGCCGAGGATCAGCCCGAGGAATCCTGCCTTCAGCCACGTCTCACCGCTGAGGCTGAGCAGGTAGCCCATCACGATGCCGAAGAGCCCTCCGTACGCGGCCGCTCGGCGCTCCCGTGGCAGCCGGGTCTGCGCGGCCCCGATGAGGAACGAGAGCACGGCGACCACGGCGCCGCCCACGAACGAGTCCAGCATGATGCGGGTGTTGGACGCGCCGTTGTTGCTGGTGAGGAAGGCGGCGTAGAGGCCGTAGGCGATTCCCAGCAGCAGCGGGACGGCCACGAACGCCCTCCCGTGACGGCGCCGTCCGGGCAGGGCCGGGACCGTGGGTTTGGCGGGTATGCCGGGCTGAGCGGAAGCGGACATGGCGGACTCCTCTCTCCACCCTTCTCACACCAGGGCACACCCGACGAGCCCCGGAAGCAACTGGATCAGTGGATCAGGCAGTCCGCTCGCGGACCAGGGACCCCAGCCGGCGGTACGCGGCCTGGACGAAGGTGCCGCGCAGGCTGGGGGCGGTGTTGGCCACCGCGGCCAGGGCGACACCCGCCTGCGGGGAGAAGCCCGCGAACGCGGTGAAGCCGCGCGTACCGCCGGAGTGGAACAGCAGGTCGTAACCGGGGCGGGGACCGGGGCCGGGGCTGGTACCGGGGGCCCGCCCGGGGAAGGAGCGCAGGTTCCAGACCAGGCAGAGCCGGTCGCCGGTGCGCGGCACGGCCAGGCGCGGGCGTCGTACGTCGTGCAGGGCAGCGGCGAGGGACGAGGCGGCGGCTGTGGTGGGGGCCCGGTCGGGGTCGAGGTGGGCGTCGAGGTAGCGCAGCAGGTCGGCGGCGCTCGAGGCGAGGCAGCCCGCCCCGGGAAGGCCGGGGATCCGCCACGGCGGCACGGGCTCGCCGCGGCGGCGGTGCCCTGTCGCGCGGTCCGCGGCCGGGGCAGCGGCCGTGGCTGTGGCGGTCATGCCGAGGGGAGCGCAGACGCGGTCGGCGATCAGGTGCTCGTACGTGTCCCCGGCCGCCTCGGCGAGGAGGCGTCCGAGGAGGCCGACACCGAAGTTGGAGTAGTGCACCCGCGTGCCGGGGCGGCTGCGGGGCCGGGCGTGCGCGATCGCGCGGAGCAGTTGCTCGGGGGAGTAGCCCGCGTACGGGTTGGTGCCCCAGCGGGGGAGGGCGACGGGGTAGACGTTGGCGGGGAGCCGCGGCAGGCCCGAGGTGTGAGTGGCCAGGTGCAGCAGGGTGATGCGCCGGGCGGAGGGGTGGCGGGGCGCTGCGCCGGGGGGCAAGTGGGCGGTGATCGGGTCGTCGAGGCGTACTTCGCCGCGCGCGGCCATGTCGGCGAGCAGCAGCGCGGTGAACGTCTTGGTGAGCGAGCCGATCTCGAAACGGGTGTCCGGCCCGACGGTGACACCTGGGCCGTGGCCGGGGCTGCCGTGGCAGAACAGCGCCTGCTCGGGGCCGCTGATGGCCGCGGCGACGACGGCCGTGCCGTGGGGTACGGCGCCGGTCAGAGCCGCGAGCCGTCCCTTCAGGTCCGTGGGGCTCGTGTCCGTACGGCTCGGGTCCGCGGGGCTCAGTTCCGCGGGGCTCAGGTCCGCCGGCCACAGCTCCGTACGGCTCGGGTCCGTACGGTCGACGGGGTCCGCGGCGGGAGGCGGCCCCGTCAGCGTCCGCGCCTTCCGCGTACCGATGATCACCTGGTCACGACCGCACGGTGGCGGGCGCGGGCGCGGGTGCGCCGAGCGTGCGGGACAGCGTCAGGGTTCCGGCGACCGCCGCTACGACCGTGGTGTGCTGGTGGGTCTTGAACGCCTCGGCCGGATCGCCGGACACCGGGTCCGCGTCGCGCGGCAGCATGCCGTCCGGGTGCTGTTCCGCGGCGATCTCCGCCCAGACCACGGGGTCGCAGTACGGCTCCTCCAGGCAGGCGCCGACGATCAGCAGCTCCGTCACGAGGTCCCACTGCGCGACCTCCTTCCAGATGTCCGTCCAGACCGGCAGCCACGTGGTCAGATAAGACTGGAGGCTGGGCGGCAGAGCCTCGGGCCGCGCACCCCAGTCGGTGATGTGGAAGACGGTGTGGGTGAGGCAGTACGCGGTCATCCAGTCGATGGCCCACGGCTCGGGCGCGCGGCCGAGCCAGGTGCCGGCGGTGAGGGCGTCCCAGTCCTGCTCCTGCTCGGTCGCGAACCCGGCGATGCGGGTCGCGTTGGCGACGGCGAGGCGGCGGTTGGGCATCATCTCGGCGGCGTGGCGTGAGCGGAGGCCGTTCAGATGCTTCAGGAGCCGCTCCAGGCGCGTGTGGCGGTAACCGGCCCGTACGAAGTGCGCGTAGACCTCCAGCGGATCGGTCATCAGCGGATGCCGCAGCTGCCGCTCGTACAGCAGGTCTCCCTCGCGCAGCTGTTGCCACGCGAAGTCGAGCAACACGCGGGCGGTCTGGGCCTCTCGGGGGCCCGCGACTCCCTCGCGCAGGATCAGGGAGCAGGCCAGGGCCGTTTCCGCCAGCGGTTTGTAGTCGCTGTTGGGGTCGGCCAGGTCGGCGGTGCTGTCGGCGGGCAGGCCGCCGTACGTCTCGGACCGCCGGAGCCAGTCGAAGGCCCGGGTGGCCACCTGGTGGGCCGTCGTCGTCACCGGCGCACTCATCAGCCCGCCCTCCGCAGCATCCACTGACCGATCGTCACGTCCAGCGCCGTACGCGCGTCGCCGGGACGGAACAGCAGCACATGGTCGAGCAGGGGTGCCGGGTCCAGCGGGCTTCCGGCCCCGCTGACCCGAACCAGCGCCAGCCAGCGCGCGAGCCCGGCCGCGGTGGCGGGGTCGCGGCGCAGCATCGAGCGCGCGGCGCCGCGGGCGAGGGCGCGTACGTGGCGGCGCGCGGCCTCGTGCACCGGACTGTCAAGCGCGGCAAGCGCGTTGGGCTTACCCGGCTTGCCCGGCTGACCCGGCTTGCTGGGCTGACCCGGCTGACCGGGCCGGCCGGGTTTGCGGGGCCCGTCCGGCCCGGGCAGGGCGAGCGGTGCCAGCTGCGCCATCCGTACGGACCAGCTCTGCCAGCCGGTGCCGTCCTCGCCGCCGGGCTCCTCCAACATGTCGCCGGGCTGCGGCGCATCGAGGACGGGCCGGCCGGACGAGGCCAGCACCCGGGCGGTGGCCCAGTCGCGCCACGCCATGACCAGGGCGTCGGCCGGGCCGGCCCCTACGAGGGGAAACACGCGATGCGCCTCCGCCACCGCGTCGGCCTCCTCCGCGCCGACCGGCACACCCCTCAGGACGTACGGCGCGAGCGCATCGGCCCCGAGTGCCCGTACGGCGGCCAGCGCCGCCTTGATGTCGTCCGCGTTCCGCAGAAAACCGGCCAGCAGCCCCGTGTCCTCGGCACCCTCAAGGGCACCGAGGACACGGGTTGCGAGCTCCTCAACCGCCTCCGCGTACTCCGCGCGCGGCGCGGTGCCGGTGACTGGCATCCGCTGTTCACCTCCACCAACTGCGCCACGGGCGGGGCCCGTTGTCATTCCGAGGGCGGTTCGATTGAGCGTTGTTGCCGGGAGCTCAGGACAGGTCTTCTGCTACTTGTCCTTGCGCTCCTTGGGCTCCTTGGGCGACAGCAGCATCGCAAAGGCTTGCGCTGCCTCCGGGGTGTACTGCGGGGCGTCGCTCACGGCCGATTCCTGCCGGACCGTGAGCTCCATGACCGCTGCGTCTTCAACCGGGGCAGCGAGGCCGATGCCGAACGGACGGGTCGTTTCCTGGGTACGCATGGCGTCCCTCCTTGAACAGGCCATCCCTCGATGGCGCTTTGCATCTCGACGCTAAGCGCACCCCTGAAAGATCACAAAAGGTGTAACTCAGGCGGGTGAACGCCTATTCGGGACCGCCGTTACCCAGCGTGGTCAAGGTCTGGTGGCCCCGGGGTGAACTCCTCTGCGCCGACGAGGAGTTGGCGGCCGCCGCCTTCTAGACGACGATCCCATGGAGGGCCGCGGGAGCCGCAGGGGCCGTAGGCGCCGTGCCGTCCAAGGCCTGCCACGCTGCGGCGAGACGGCGGACGGCCTCGGTCAGCAGGTCGGTCGAGGTGGCGAAGTGCAGCCGCAGATATGGACGGCTGCCGCCGAGGGCATCCACGGTCGTGCCCGGCAGCACGGCCACGCCATGCCGCATGGCGATTTGTGCGAACGAGACCCCGTCACCGTGGGGAAGCTCTACCCAGAGGGTCTGGCCTCCGGCGGCGGGCGGACACCTCCAGGAGGGCAGCCGACGGGCGAGCTCGGCCCTCAGGTGGTCGTGGCGCAGCCGCAGCTGCTCGACCCTCCGCTCACGCAGCTCCTCGAAACCGGACAACAGATGGACTGCCGCCAACTGGGCCGGCACGTCCGTGCCGAGGTCGTGGATGGCCTTGAGCCGCGCGAGCCGGGAGATCAGCGGGACAGGTCCGCGGACCCATCCGACGCGCAGCCCGCCCCAGGCCACCTTGCTCAGCGACCCCACGCTGATCACCTCGCCGGCGTCACCGAACGCGGCCAATGGGCGCGGCACGGCGCCGGGGTCGTCCGAGAACGTCAAGTCGGCGAGCACCTCGTCGTCGACGAGCGGCAGGCCGAGTTCGGCCGCCGCCGCCACGAGCCGGCGTGCAGCCAGCGGAGGCAGCACGGCGCCTGTCGGATTCTGGTAGGAGGCGATCACGTACGACAGCACGGGCCGGTGCTCCGTCATGGCCCGGATCGCGGCGTCGACGTCCACGCCGTCCGGTCCTACGGGGATGGGGTGCAGCGCCGCGGCGGCCTCCCGGAGCAGATCCAGCGCACCCGGATACGTAGGGGCCTCGACGAGTACCGGGTCGCCGGGCGCCACCAGCAGCCTGGTGAGCAGCGACAGGGCCTGCTGCGCGCCCGTCGTGACGAGGATCTGCCCGGGTGTCGTGGCTATGCCCCGCGCGGTGTACCGGGCGGCGAGTGCCTCCCGCAGCACAGCGAGGCCGACGGGGTGGTAGCCCAGGTCCCTCGTGGGGAGGGTGATCGACGCGTAGGCCCGCGCCAGCTCCTCAGGAGGGCCGTCGGGAGCGGCGCAGCTGAGCAGGATGACGTCGTCGGGCTGTTCCAGCAGGTGCAGGAAGAGCGGGTTGGACGTTCCCGTCGTCCGCGGTTCCGGAGCGAGCGCGGCGGCGGCGACCTGTGTGCCGCTGCCCTGGCGCCGTACGATCCTGCCCTCCTGGCGCAGGGTGTCGTAGGCGGTGACCACGGTCGTACGGCCGACCGCGAGGGCAGCGGCGAGGGTTCGGTCCGGGGGCAGAGCGGCCCCGGGCGGCAGCAGTCCCTCGTCGATCAACTGGCGGAAACGGGCGGCGAGAAGAAGGTAGAGCGGGCCGCGCCCGGCGGACCAGCGGCCGAGCATGGCGACCAGAGACTCGATTGGCTCCATAAGCAAACCAATTTCCCTCATTGGCTCTGTCGAGGCAACCCGGCCGACAGCAAGACTGAACGGCATGAGCCTTCACCGCCTTCACCGCCTTCACCCGGAGACCCGCACCGTTCACCAGCACGTGCCGCTTCCCGCAGGCAGTAAGCCCTTGGGAGTTCCGATCTACCAGGGGCACGTGTTCTCGTTCGACGACGCGGACCAGATGGCCGCGGCCTTCCAGGACCCGGACGCTGCCTTCCTCTACAGCCGGCTCGGCAACCCGACCGTGCGGGCGCTGGAGGACGCCGTCGCCGGTCTCGAGGGCGGCACGGCCGGCCTGGCTTTCGCCTCGGGAATGGGCGCGATCAACGCCGTGCTGCTCGGGGTGCTGAGCTCGGGCGACCATGTGATCGCCCAGCGCTGCCTCTACGGGGGTACCTACGCCGTGCTGAACGACCTGGCCCAGCGGTGGGGAGTCGAGGTGACCTACGTATCCGGTGACGACCCCGCCGAAGTGCGGGAAGCGCTGCGGCCTCGCACCCGCCTGCTCTACCTCGAGACGATCGTCAATCCGACCACGCAGGTGGCCGACCTGCCGGCGCTGATCGGCGAGGTCGCCACACACGGGGTCACCAGCGTCGTGGACAACACCTTCGCCTCACCGATGCTGTGCCGCCCCCTGGAGCACGGCGCCGACATCGTCGTCCACTCGGCGACGAAATACCTCGGTGGGCACGCTGACGTCCTCGGCGGGGTGGCCGTCTTCCGATCCGCCGAGCTGCATCGGCGCATCCGGGACCACGCTGTCGAGCAGGGCGCCTCGGCCGACCCGTTCGCGGCCTGGCTGACCCTGCGCGGCATGCAGACTCTGGCGCTGCGGATGGAGCGGCAGTGCGCCAACGCCCTCACCCTCGCCGAGCGGCTGGCCGCCCACCCCGGCGTCTCCCGCGTCCGCTACCCGGCTCTGCCCGGCCACCCGGACCACGCGACCGCCCGGCGGCTGCTGGCCGCGGGCGGTGGGGTGCTGGCCTTCGAGCCGGCCGGCGGGCGGGAAGCGGGCCGCACCTTCATCGAGGCCGTACGGGTGGCCTCGCTCAGCCCGTCGCTCGGCGACGTCAAAACCCTCGTCATGCATCCGGCGAGCACCTCCCACCGGCAGCTGGACGCCGGGGCGCTGGCGGCGGCGGGCATCGGGGAGGGCACGGTCCGACTCGCCGTCGGCATCGAACACCCCGACGACCTGTGGGCAGACATCGAGCAGGCGTTGGCCAAGGTCGCCTGAAGGGCGGTCGCTTCACCGACAGCTGTCGGCCGTATCGCGCCGGGCTGCTGAGCACGGCGAGGGCGCCCGAACCGAGCCCCCGCCGCCCGGCACGGCCCGTACGAGCGCGGTCAGGCGAAGTTTTCGCTGAGGTGGTGTGATCCCCGAGGCGGTGGACGAAATCAACGGTCCCAACGCTGAGTCAACAGCCTCTTGTCCTGCCGCTATCTCAATCTGTGCCGGAGTTGGGCGGAAAGCTCGGCTGCCGCGTCGCGGAGTGCCTCGGTGAAGGTTCGCCGGAGGTGCTCGCCCGGGGTACCGGCGCGCTGGGCGACCGCTGTGGTGCGTACGGCGGCGGGGTGGTCGATGCGGATGACGGCGATGGCCGAGGGGATCGCCGGCACGGCGAGTCCGGGAACCACGGTGATGCCCAGTCCGGCGGCCACGAGACCGAGCTTGGCGACCCAGTCGCGCGCGACGAAGGCGATATCGGGCCGCCAGGTGGCCTCGCTCCAGGCTCCGAGGAGTGTTGCGCCCGGCTCTGTGCTTGCGGTGATCCATCGTTCGTTTCGGAGCATCGCGGTCGTGACGCTTGCTCGGCCGGCGAGGGCATGGTCCGGCGGGGCCGCGATGAGCAGGGGGTCGTCCAGAAGGCGGATCACCTCGACGCCGTCCGGTGCCTGCTGGGGCTGGGTCACCACCGCCAGGTCCAGGCGTCCTCGCGCGACAGCGGTGAGCAGACGGGGACTCATCCCCTCGCGCAACGGTATCTGCGTGTGCGGTTCCTGCTCGGCGAGGGCGGCTAGCGCTCGGGGGACCAACGCCGCGAGGGCGGTGGAGAAGGCCCCGACACTCAGCCGGCCGGGCGGGCGCGCGTCGAGGTCCTGGAGGTCTTGGCGGGCGGCGTCGAGCTCACCAAGGACCGCTTCGGCATGACGAAGGATGATGCGGCCCGCTTCGGTGGGCTGGACGCCGCGTGCATGGCGTTCGAACAACGCCCTGCCTGCTGCCTGCTCCATGAGCGAGATCTGGCGGGAGACGGCCGACTGTGTGTACCCCAGCCGCTCGGCCGCCGTTGAGAACGAGCCGCGGCGGGCTGCCTCGCGGACCACGCGCAGGCCCAGAATCGTGAAGTCAGCCATGCTAGACAGTGATAGCAGATATGCCAGACCGTCGTTTGTGGCATGGGTGCGGCATGCCTAGCCTCATTCGCATGGCTACTACGGAGAACAAGAAGCTGCTCCAGGACATCTTCGACGAGATGGCCCGTGGAAACACGCGCGCGATGAGCGAGGCGATGGCCGACGACTTCCGGTGGGTCGTGCCGGGAAACTGGTCATGGTCGGGGATCTGGGGACCGAAGTCGGTGGCCCTGGACGAGTTGCTGCGGCCTCTCATGGCCCAACTCGCCGATTACCGCAGCGATGCGGACCTCATCATCGCCGAAGACGACCGCGTCGTGGTCCAAGCCCGTGGATACGCCACCACCAAGCGCGGTGATCCCTACCACCAGACGTACTGCTACATCTTCCGAGTCGCCGACGGGCAACTCGTCGAAGTGGTCGAGCACTGCGACACAGCGCTGGTCGAACGGGTCCTCGATGCCCCTGTCCGGACGTCGTAACTGTCCACCATCTCATTCAGCCCTTCGCCGATCCCGCAGTCGGCGCGATCAGCGGCAACACCAAGGTCGGCAACAGACAGGGAATGCTGGGCCGTTGGCAGCACCTCGAGTACGTCATCGGCTTCAATCTCGACCGCCGCATTCCGTCGCCACGCGCTGTCCGGCGTCGGCGGCGTCAGTGAGGACACCCTCGCCGAGGACACCGACCTCACCATGGCGCTGTGCCGGGCCGGCTGGCGGGTCGTCTACGAGGAGTCCGCCATCGCCTGGACCGAGGCGCCGGCCTCATTGCGGCAACTGTGGAAACAGCGCTACCGCTGGTGCTACGGCACCCTCCAGGCCATGTGGAAGCACCGCCATGCCGTCGTCGAGCGCGGCGCCGCGGGCAAGCTCGGCCGCCGCGGGCTCAGTTACCTCGCGCTCTTCCAGACCGTACTGCCGCTGGTCGCGCCACTCGTGGACGTCCTTGCCCTGTATGGGCTGCTCTTCCAGGACCCGGCACAGGCGGGTGCCGTCTGGCTCGGCTTCACGGCCGTGCAGGTGTGCAGTGCGGTGTACGCGCTACAACTGGACCGTGAGCGCTTCGAGCCGCTGTGGACCATGCCGCTGCAGATCTTTGTCTACCGACAGCTGATGTATCTGGTGGTCGTGCAGTCCGTGGTCACCGCGCTGCTCGGCAGTCGGCTCCGCTGGCACCGTATGCAGCGGACGGGATCGGCGACCGAGCAGCTTCGTCAAGAGGTCAACACGGGCTGACAGCCCCTGGCCGGGCGCAGCGCGGAACCGTGACGGAGGCGGCCGAGTCCGTCCCCGGTCGGCGCGATAGCGGTGGGGGCCAGACGTCGGCAACCCAGTCATGCCATGCGGTGGCCGGGGCTCGCGATTCTTGGGCTCCGGCTCGGTGCGGTGCGCTTGGCCCTGTCCGTCGGTAGGGCCCGGCCGGTCAGCGACCGTCCTGTTCGGTGGAGACGCCGAGGAGCAGGGTGGGAAGGAACGTCCGTTCGAGTTCTCCCGGCGGTAGCCGATCGGGCTCGACGTAGCTCTGTGCGAGGCCGCCTTCGCGCATCGCGACCAGCAGTCGAGCGAGTTGGTCGGGGTCGACGTCGATCCTGCGGCCGGCGCGGCGGATGACGTCGAGGAGCAGCCGGGAGATCTCTGCGCGTAGCCGCGCGTCGCGCCCGGCCAGCACGCGCGCGGCCTCGGGGTTGCGGATCGCGTACAGGGTGAACTCGGTCGTCACCAGATACCAGGTACGTTCGCTCGGCTCCACCTGTGACATCAGCTGGGTGAAGCGGTCGAGCGCCAGCGCGTCGCTGCCCGCCTTCTCGACCAGGTCCGTCAGCCGCGTGATCACTCGGTCGCTGTGCGCGTCGAACAGGGCGAAGAACAGATCCTCCTTGGTGCGGAAGTTGGAGTAGAAGGCGCCCCGCGTGTAACCGGCCCGCTCGCAGATCTGCTCGATCGTCGCCGCATGGAACCCCCGCTCGGCGAACGTCTCCAATGCGGCATTCAGCAGTGCCGCCGTGGTCTGGGGGCGTCTCTTCGTCGCGCCTCTGGGCATCGCACCTCTTCCTACGCCTTGACGGTGTCTCGGGTCCTCGGTCAGGATACGCGGGTGTATCCGATACACCGATGTATCCCATAGGCCGGACGGTCGTCCACCGATCTCAGGGAAGCGCCATGACAACCACCGTGCAAAAGTCGGCTACGGCTGTCGGTCCCAGTCCCGAGGGTCTCGCGCTTCCGAAGCCCCCGACGTTCGACTCGGTCGAGGCGGAGCGGAAGTACCGCAAGGAGCAGCTCGCCGCCGGCTTCCGGCTGTTCGGCAAGTTCGGCTTCTCCGAAGGCGTCGCCGGCCACATCACCGTGCGCGATCCGGAGAACCCGCAGGCGTTCTGGGTCAACCCCTTCGGCATGAGCTTCAACCAGATCAAGGCGTCCGATCTGATCCTGGTCGACCACGCCGGTGCCGTACTGCACGGCGACCGCCCGGTGAACCGGGCGGCCTTCGTGATCCACTCGCAGGTGCACGCCGCCCGTCCGGACGCGCTCGCCGCCGCGCACGCACATTCGCTGTACGGCAAGGCCTTCGCCAGCCTCGGGATTCCCCTCGCCCCGATCACTCAGGACGCCTGCGCGTTCTTCGAGGACCAGGGCCTGTACGCGGACTACCAGGGCGTGGTCAGCGAACTCGAGGAAGGCAAGCGGATCGGAGCGGCACTTGGCCCGCACAAGGCGGTCGTTCTGCAGAACCACGGCCTGCTCACCGTCGGTCAGTCGGTCGCGGAAGCCGTCTGGTGGTTCGTCACCATGGAGCGTTCCTGCCAGGCCCAGCTGCTCGCCATGGCCGCCGGTACCCCGAAGCACATCGACCGCGACGTCGCGCTGGCGACCCGGGAGCAGATCGGCACACACCGCGCGGGCTGGTTCCAGGCCCAGCCGCTGTGGGACCAGATCGTCGCCTCGGACCCGGATCTGTTCGACTGACCTGACCGGGCGGGCCGGCCGCCCGGTCACAAGGAGGTGGACGGCGTGACCGTACCGTTCTTTCCCGGGTTCGAGGCGTTCCGGTGCGAGACGGCCGGTGTGGCGATCAACGGGGTGATCGGCGGAAGCGGCCCGCCCCTGCTTCTGCTGCACGGCTGGCCGCAGACCCACGTCGTGTGGCATCGCGTCGCTCCGTTGCTGGCGCCGCACTTCACGGTGGTCGCCACCGACCTACGCGGCTACGGCGACAGCGGCAAGCCCGCCGACGGCCAGGGCCACGACGGTCACTCCAAGCGCGCGATGGCGCGTGACCAGGTTGAGGTCATGACCTCGCTCGGGTTCGACCGCTTCGCCGTGGTCGGTCACGACCGTGGCGGCCGCGTCGGCCATCGGATGGCACTCGACCATCCAGACGTGGTGTCGAAGCTGGCCGTGCTGGACATCGTCCCGACCCGCCGGGTCTACGCCGAGGTCTCGAAAGAGCTGGCCACCGTCTACTTCCACTGGTTCTTCCTGATCCAACCAGCGCCCCTGCCGGAGACACTGCTCGCCGGGAACGCCGAGTTCTTCCTGCGCAACTGGGCGTTCCGCGGCTACGTCCCCTCGGTCGTGACCGAGGCGGCCTTCGCCGAGTACCTGCGCTGCTTCACGGACCCCGCCACTTTGCATGCGATGTGCGAGGACTACCGCGCCGCAGCCACCATCGACCTCGAGCACGACACGGCAGATCACGGCCTCGGCGTCCGCTGCCCGGTCCTCGCCCTCTGGGGCGCCCAAGGGGCTATGGGAGCCCTCTACGACGTACTCGACACCTGGAAGGAATGCGCGTCCGACGTCCAGGGCAAGCCACTGCCGGGCGGTCATTGGCTGCCCGAGGAGCTACCCGGCGAACTCGCCGCGGAGCTGCGGGCTTTCCTGGCCTGACCCCGGGCGGACAAGCCCCGCCGCGGGCTATGGCGCCTACTCGGAGGTGGTGCGCCGGTCGTGCGTTTTGGCTTGGCGGGCGCGGCGGTTGGCGACGTTGACGCGGTTGCCGCACGGGCCGGCATGCAGGAGCGGCGGCGACCGGGCAGGGTGGTGCCGATGAACACTCCCCAGCAGGTGGGCGCGCCGCACGGGCGGAATCGCTGCTCGCCGAGGGTGTGCACGACCCCCAAGCTGCCCATGCTGCAGATCATCGAGAGGGCGTCGGCGCGGTTGCTCTGTCGCGGAGCGGGGCGGCCCAGAGCGTGCGGATCTCGTGTGCGGGTCGGGAATCAGGGTGGCTTCCCGCTACGTTCGGCTAACAGCCACTCTCACGCCCTGCTTCGTCCAGGAGACCTCTCCCATGTCAGAGCTAGAGATCGATGCCGTCGTGTTCGACGTGCTCGGCACGCTCGTCGACGAACCCGCCGGTATCCGCGCCGGCATACGTGAACTCGACCCGTCGCTCGACGATCCCAGGATCGAGCAGCTCTTGTCGCTGTGGCAGCAGCACATCGAACGCGAGCAACGTCGCATCCTCGACGGCGTCCGGCCCTACCTCACCAGCGACGTCCTCGACTGGGAAGCCGCCCGGCTCGTCGCCGACGCCGCCGGAGTCGACGACCCGACCGCCGTAGCGGCGCTGGCCCTGTCAGGTCGCCGGCTCCCGCCGTGGCCCGACACCGTGGCAGGGCTCGCCCGACTCGCCGAACGGTTCCCGCTGATCGGACTCTCCAACGCGAGCCGGATGGCGCTGCTGGGACTCAACGCCCACGCCGGACTGCGCTGGCACCAAGCCCTGTCTGCCGAAGATGTCCGGACCTACAAGCCGGACCCAGCGGTCTACCAGCTGGCCGTCACCGTCTCCGGACGACCGCCTGCGCGGCTGCTGATGGTCGCCGCCCACGCCTGGGACCTGCGCGGAGCGCAGGGCCTCGGCCTGCGCTCCGCCTACGTCGCCCGCCCCGTCGGCGACCCGCCCACCTCCTCGGACCGGTTCGACCTGCACGCCGACGACCTGGCCGACCTGGCCGACCAACTCGACAATGCCTAACTAGCACTCTCCCGGTCTGGGAGGCGACTTGCCTATCCGACGGGACGGGCTTCGCACTGCTCCGGCTGGCTACCACTGTTTCGTTTCCACCGGCGGCCTTCGGAATCTCGAAACGTGAATGTGATCACGAGCTCCATGCCTGAGGTAGGTCTCACCGGTTCGTCGTATGGGTCGAACAGCCTGGCCTGACGGGATCGTTAGCCGTCAGTAGGCGCAATTCCGGTCGGGCAGGAGCGGCCCCAGTTGGTCTCCGAAGGGGTACTTAGCTTGACGCCCGTGCCCCCGATGCCGCAGTAGCCGTTCGGGTTCTTGCCCAGGTACTGCTGGTGGCGCCGCCGTTTCTCAAGCAAGCCCTTCGACAAGCTGAGACGATCGCACCCGGTGCGTTGCGCCGACAGGCATATTGGATCGCACTCCGACGACGGCAACAGCTAGAGGGACCGGAAGGGTGGGACGATTCTGACGACGATGACCAGTCGGCTCCTCGGGGCGGCCAGGAAGTAGAATCAGCCGCCGGCCGCGTCCATGCGACGTAGACCACCAGGGCGTGGTCCGTTGCCGATGTCGGTGAGGTCGACACCCGTGTCGGCCAGTTCGACGAGCTGATCGGCGAGACGCTCAACCTCGGTGACGATCTCGGTGGGAATGCCTCCCGCGACGTGTGCGTAGTCGGGGTCGTACTCCCAGCGCCAGCTATGGCTCACTGTTGAGCGGCGGCGATAGCGGCGTGGGCATCGTCCAGGATGCGGCCGATCTCGGACGCGGCCTCCCGGACCTTCTCGGCGTCTCCTGTGGCCGCAATGTCCTCCAGTTGCCGCAGCCGCCGGGCCAGGTGCGGAAACCGCTGGATGTGCACGTACGCAGCCCACTGGGCGACAAAACGCTGAAGCGGGGCGAGGTCCGACCCCTGACGTGACTGGTCCGCTGCGTGGTCCAGCTCACGGGTGAAGGCAGGAAGAGCCGCGGGCGCGATCTGGGCCACTGCCTGCCGCAGCGCCGTCGCGGTGGCAGGCGGTTGAGGAATGAGCGGCTCCTCGGTGGCGGAGGTGGTCACGGCTTCTCCCATGAGCGAGATCCTGCTCTCTGGGCACAGCCTACTCAGCAGAAACAGACCCCCGTCCTCCGAATGAGTGATGGCGTGCGCCTTATCCGTCCGCTCGTGCCACTCCCACGGGGCAGGCGACGCCCGTGCCGCCGATGCCGCAGTAGCCGTTCGGGTTCTCGTCCAGGTACTGCTGGTGGCTGCTGTCGCCGGTATTGCTGCCCTGGCGGTACCGCTGTCCGTTGTGTCGGGGGAGCCGTCCCCTTCGGCTTGCTGCGTGCACGTGCAGGGCGTGGACTCGGCCGCCCCTGCTCGGGTGTTCACCGGGCAGGCTGCATGCCGGTGACCCAGGTGCACGAGACCGTACGGGAGCCTTCGGTCGGTACGAATCGGGAATAGATGACGGACCGTGTTGGTTCAGTCACAGGCAATCGGCTCTCGTGCTCGAGCGCTCAACGTAGGTCCTCGTACGCTCCACCACGGAGACCCGGTCTTACTGACTGGGGGGTCGCCACGGGCAATCGATGGGCGCTATGCCCCGCTAGGGGCTAGTCTGTTTGCGTGAGGGTGGGTTTGCCGGGTTCTGAGGCGGCCCCACAGGGAGGACCACATCATGGTCCTTGCTCGGTCATGCCAGAACCGGTCGCCCCCGGCTCGATGCTGCCACGGTGTGGACGCAGCCTCCGCAGCCGCACCTCTCATACGGTGCAAGTGAGGTTGCCTGTCTCGCCGGACGATGGAATCCCAACTCCCAGGCACGCAGTGGCAGGAGGATGGCGATGGACGGCTATGTGTTCCTAGCGTATGACTATCCGGTGCTGGGCGCCTTCTGGACCGTGATGTGGATATTCCTCTGGGTGGTCTGGCTGATGCTGCTGTTCAGAGTCATAGCCGACGTATTCCGTGACCATGACTTGAGCGGTTGGGCGAAGGCTGGCTGGCTGCTCTTTGTCATCGTCGTCCCGTTCCTCGGCGTCCTGGTGTACGTGATCACCCGGGGCAAGGAGATGGGGAAGCGCGAAACACTGCACGCACAGGCACGGCAGGAGGAGCTCGAGGAGTACCTCCGCAGGACTGTTGCTGGAACCAGTGGCATGAGCGCAGCGGACGAGTTGGCCAAACTGTCGGAGCTCAAGGCGCGAGGTGAGATCTCGGAGGCGGAGTTCCAGCAGACCAAGGAGAAAATCCTGCGCTGATGCCAGGGCTCCCATCAGCGAATCCAGAAAACCATGACGACGACAACCCGACGTGAGGCCCGCGAAACCCAACAATTGGCCAGCGGGCTCGTGGCCTTCGCCGCCGTGATGCTCATCATCGGCGGTCTCCTCAACGTCTTCCGCGGCATCATGGCCATCGCAGAGGATGACATCTTCGTCACTACACCGGACTACGTCTTCGAGTTCGATGTCAGCGGGTGGGGCTGGATCCATCTCGTACTCGGAGTACTGGCTGTCATAGTAGGCTTCGGGCTGTTCAAGGCCACGCTCGGGGCCCGGATCATTGGTGTTCTATTGGCCGGGCTGCTCCTGATCTCCAGCTTTCTGTCCCTGCCTTACTACCCGCTTTGGTCGATCATCCTGATCGCCATATATGGCTTCGTCATATGGGCCCTGTGCGTTGTCAGGGGAGACACGCTGGCCTCAGCATCGCAGAGGGAGCGCTGAACGGGCCTTTGAGCGAGAGTCCGCTTCATCCGACATTCCACACGGGAGATGAAGCGGACCCTTCACTAGCCGGAATGGTTCCCGGTAAACGGCTGCTGGCACCCTTGGATCCGCCGGGTCAGAACACCGAGAGGTGATCGTCGCGACGCCACCATCGCTTGCCCTGGATCGAGCTCATGCCGTAGCCCGCGGACGGTACTGTCGGCGCGTTGAATTGCGTAAAAGTCGGCCTTCACCTTGCCGGTTGGCGGGTCAGGATGCCGCTGGCGCGGTGTCCGGCTGCTGGGCCAACGGTTCCGTGGGCAGGCGGCGGGTGAACGCGAAACCGGCGAGCGTGATGCCTGCGGTGGCCAGGATGGCCTCCTTGAGAGCTTCGAGCTGGGCGTCGGCGTACGCGTCCACGACCGCGTCGGCCTCGGACGGCGGCAACGCGGCGCGTTCGGTGGCGGCTCGTACCTGGTCGGTGCTGACGAAGCTGACCCCGGCTTGGATGGCGACGCCGACCTGCTGGTGCACCTCGTCCGAGATCTTGGGGTTGTCCTCGATCTGGGTGGTGAACGCGTTCACCAGGGCGCCGATCAGGAGGGAGCCGATGAGCGCGGTGCCGAGGGAGGAGCCGAGGTTCTGGGCGGTGTACTGCAGACCGCCGACCTCGCTGCGGTCCGCTTCCCCGACGCTGGACTGCGTCACGTTTCCCAGCTGCGAGGCGAGCAGGCCCATACCCAGTCCCAGCACGGCCATCGCCAGCGCGAACGAGAGATTGTCGATGCGGGGCTCGATGGTGGCGAGCAGCCAGAGGATGGCGGCGAACAGCACCAGCAGAGCGAGCCGCACCACCGTGCGGGGGCCTGCGATCCGGCCGAGGAGGGGGCCGGTCATGGCGGACAGCAGCATGGTGATCGACACCGGCAGCAGCCGCAGACCCGTCTCGAACGCGTTGAAGCCCTGTACGACCTGGAGGTACAGGGGGATGGTGAAGAACAGGCCGAGCAGGATGAGGTTCTGGCTGAGCAGCATGGTCAGGCCGGAGCGCAGCGGGGGGATCGCGAACAGCGAGAACCGCACCAGCGGATCCCGCCTTCGCGCCTCCTGCCGTCTCTCCCAGGCACGAAACCACCAGAGGACGACGGCGCCCGCCGCGATGACGAACAGGGTGAGGGAGAACCCGAAGACCGTGATAGGGGAGTTGCGGGGCCGCAGCCATCCCCAGGAGCTGCTCTGCAGCACGCCGAAAACCACCAGGGCCAGGCCCAGGGCGGACAGTGCGGCGCCGACGCTGTCGAGCCGGATCCGCGGCCCCGTTGGCGGGTACTCCTTGATCCATCCGATGCAGCCGAGGATGACCACCACCACGACGACCTCGGCGGCGAAGACCAGCCGCCACGTCAGGTACGTCGTCACCCATCCGCCGACTAGCGGTCCCACCGCGATGCCCGCCCCGGCCAGCCCTCCGATGACCCCGTAGGCGACAGCCCGGTCCCGGCCCCTGTAGGCGCCGGCCACGAGGGCGGCCAGGGAGGGGAGGACCAGTGACGCGCCGAGCCCCTCGACCACCGACCAGCCGAGTGTGAGCACCCACAGGGTCGGGGCCGAGGCCGTGAGTGCGGACCCTACGCCGTACACGACCAGTCCGATGGCGAACGCGCGGCGGCGTCCGAGCATGTCGCCGAGTTTCCCACCTGTGATCATGAAGGCGGCCATGACCAGGGTGTAGAAGGTGATGACGGCCTGGATCGCGGTGACCTCGGTGTCGAAGTCCTCGACCAGCTGGCTGATCGATACGTTCATCACCGAGGTGTCCAGCACCATCAGGAACTGGGCCGTCCCGAGAATGATCAGAGCCCGCCAGCGCCCCACCGCGTCGCACCTCCACCGGTTCCGCCGCGACCTCACGGCGAATCAGCGGCACCAGAGACCACGGGAGCATAAATTCGGCTCCAACAGGGACATTTATGCCATCGCGGGCGTGGAGTCACCCGCACGGAGTGTGCCACCCCCCGTACGGTCTTGTGGACGCTCGCAGTCAGGAATCGGCCGTCGCGGCAGCCGAGTCTCCGGCTCTTGCCGGGCGTCCGCGGGCGCCCGGTAGCCGCCCCTTCCGAAGGAGGTGCCGTGGCTGTACCGCCCGATGCCGCGCCGGAGCGCGGGGCCGATCCTCAGGAGATCTTGGGAGCTCTCGGCGGCTCATGGCTCTGGGCCCTCGGCTTCGCCCTCGCGACCTTGCTGCCGGGCATCCTGGTGCTGGTCTGGCCCGCTGCGACGCTGCACGTGCCGGCCGTCATCGTCGGACTGCATCTACTGGTGGCGGGCGGATTCCGTTTCGTGACGGCCTTCTCCCGGGATGGTGACCGGGGCGGCGGCAGGGCCACCCGAGTGCTCGTAGCGGTCGTGGCCGTCCTGGCAGGGGTGCTGTCACTTCGGCACCCGCTGCAGACGATCGCCGCGGTGTCCCTGATCGTCGGGGCTTCCTGGCTGCTGTCAGGCCTGCTGACCGCATTCGTGGCGATCGCCGACCGCGACCTCACCCATCGGGGTCTGACCTTCGCTGCCGGCGCGCTCGGCTTCGTGGCCGGGATCGTGGTACTCGGCTATCCCGTGGAGTCGGCGGTGGCGCTGGCCCGGCTGCTGGGCCTGTGGCTCGTCCTGCTCGGTGTCGTCGAGTGGCGACGGCGTTCGCCCTTCGGGGGCGGCCCGCCGGAATGCCACAGCCAGCCCAGGCTGACCGCGGGGCAGGGCGTCAGTGCTGGAGCGCGACCTTGACGACCACGATGACCAACCCGAGGAGGAGATTGACTGCACCCGCGACCAGGATCAGACGACGTGAGGCGCCGGCGCGCACGGCGGCCACGGTCGCCCAGCCGACCTGCCCGGCCAGGGCGACAGCGAGTGCCAGCCATACCGTCGCTTGAACTCCTAGTCCGAGGAGTGGGCTCGTCGCCACGGCTACGGCTGGCGGCAGGGCCGCCTCGATGATCGGCCGCTCGTCGGCGCACACACGGCGGAACTCCTCCAGGCTCGGGGGCTGGCGCGCCATCCGGGCTCCGAGGAGGCGTGAGAAGACGTGCGCGGCCCAGAACACCACACTGGTACAGAGCAGCAGCAAAACGAGTTGCAGCCGCGGAAACGAGCCGAGCGTTCCGGCGCCAACAACCACGGAGGCGGCGAGCAGCGAGCCGTAGACCGCGCCGCTGTAGTCGATGTGGGCGGCACCGGCCGACGGGCGGGTCTGCGAGTCCTGCGCGCGGTTCCGGTGGGTCACATCCCCAGCGTCGCCGAGCAGACCGCGCTGCGCATGGTCACAGCATGCGACGGTCAGGAGAACCGACCGGCAGCTGATCTGCCAGGATGCACCAGCATTCCGTAACCGGTACCGCGCAGGGCACATCCACTACGAATCCCGCACAGGACAGCCGGAGTCGAGCGGGGTGCGCTCAGCCGCCCGCCGGGGCGACACCGATCGGGCAGGCGACGCCGGTGCCGCCGATGCCGCAGTAGCCGTTTTTATTGCGATCGAGGTACTGCTGGTGGTACGGCTCGGCCGGATAGAAGGTGCGGCCCTCGGCGGGGAGGATCTCCGTCGTGATCGGGCCGTAGCCCTCCTTCGTCAGGACCGGCTGGTACGCGTCGCGCGAGGCCTCCGCGGCGGACTGCTGCTCGGGGGAGTGGGTGTAGACCGCCGAGCGGTACTGAGTACCCACGTCATTGCCCTGGCGGAAGCCCTGCGTGGGGTCGTGGGACTCCCAGAAGAGCTTGAGCAGCGCGGCGTACGGGACGACCTTCGGGTCGAAGACCACGCGGACCGCCTCGGTGTGAGCGGTCAGCCCGCTGCACACCTCCTCGTATGCGGGGTTCGGCGTGTGCCCGCCCTGGTATCCGACGAGGGTGGTCCACACACCCGGGGTCTGCCAGAACTTCCGCTCCGCGCCCCAGAAGCAGCCCAGCGCGAAGTCCGCCACCTCGAGGCCCTCGGGGTAGGGGCCGAGGAGCGGGTTACCGAGGACCGTGTGGCGCTCAGGGACCGCGAATTCGGGGGTCTCGCGGCCGCGCAGGGACTCCTCGGCGGTCGGCAGTTGCGTCTTGTGGCGGTTCAGGAACATCGGGCGACTCCTCGGCGTGGTGCGTCCGCTTGGTGAACGCACCACCGGGCCGCAGAATTCCGCCCGGTTTCCGGCCGGACCCGGCGGGGTCCGGCGGGGTCCGGCGGGAGGGATGCGCCCCCGGTGGCCCCGCCCCCGCCCCCGCCCTCCCGCCTCCGCCTCAACGCGGCATTGTCGCCGGGCTGCCGCCCGACTGCTCCCAGCCCGCGACCGCCAGCGCGCGATAGGCCACGTACGCAGACGCCGGATCCGGGCCGTACGACCACGGCACCGCGCCCACGTGCCCGTCGACGTGCCTCAGCTGCTCCATCGCCTCCGCGTAGCGCTCGGCCCGCACCAGGAAGCAGACCAGCAGGTGCCGTATGTGCGGCAGCACGGGGTGGTCGGCGGGCACGGAGCGGGCCGCGTAAAGCGCGCCCTGGATCGCCCGGGTCACGACCTCGCTCTCGTAGAGGCCGCGGACCATGTTCACCTCGGGCAGGTGCTCGAAGACCGCGAACAGCGGCAGCGCGGGCAGCAGGCTCTTCTCGGGGGCCGAGGCCGCCGCGCTCTGCGCGAAGGCGTCGGCCTGCTCCTTGGAGCCGTGCCACTTCTCGCACCAGTAGTGGAGCGCCGCCATGTGCGCCCCCATGTGGTGCGGCGCGCGCGAGGTGACCTTGCTCCACAGCTCTTCGAAGTCGGCCTGCCGGTAGGCGAGCCCGCGGGCCACGGCCAGTTCCACGATGTACGGGGTGGGGTCGCCCGGTGCGAGCAGCGCGGCTTCGCCGCACACCGTCCGCGCCTCCTCCAGGATGATCCGGTACTCCTGGGAGCCGGGCCCGGCCTGCGACTGCCGCGCCTGCCGCACCAGGAACTCGGCGTGCACGACCGCGCCGCCCGCCTCCTTCGGGGCCTCCACTCGCCAGGTCCGCAGCCACCGGCCGCCCTCGCCCGGCGCCTCCGCCAGCTCCACGGCCGCCGCTCCCGCCAGCGTCTGCACGCGCTGCCAGCGCAGCTCCCAGTCGTCTTCTCCGGCCGTGGCGGCGAGCAGCTGTGCCGCGGGGTGCCAGTCCTGGGTGCGCCGGACCTCCTCCAGGACCTCGGCCAGCTCCGGGTCGGGGCCCGGGAGCCGCACGTCGAGCCGCTCCGGGGGCGCGAACCCGTACTGCGTCGGATCGATGGCGCTGCCGTGGCCGCGCAGCGCCTGTCTGCCGCCGCGCATCCGCAGCAGGGCGGGCACGACGAGGACACCGCCGATCATGATCAGGCCGAGGAGAATGATCAGTACGTCCATGAGGTGTCCCGTGTCCCGTTCCCGTGTCCCGTGTCCTGGTGTCCCGTGTCCAGGTTCCAAGCGTCCCGTGCGGTGGGTTAAGAGTCGTCGTCGTGAGGCGTCGCGGTGAGTCGTCGTGAGTCGTCGTGGTGAGTCGTCCGCTCCGGTCTTCCGTCTTCTGTCATCTAGTACACCGGAGCACGCCCAGGAGTTCCGCACCGCCGGGGACTACTCTCGGGCGCATGAGCGACCAGCACCAGCAGCAGCACGCGCATCACGCCGCACACCTCGGCTTCGAGACCCGGGCGATCCACGCAGGAAACGAGGCGGACCCGCTGACGGGTGCCGTCGTCCCGCCGATCTACCAGGTGTCGACCTACAAGCAGGACGGCGTCGGCGGCCTGCGCGGCGGCTACGAGTACAGCCGTTCCGCCAACCCGACCCGTACCGCCCTCGAGGAGAACCTCGCCGCCCTCGAAAACGGCCGGCGCGGCCTCGCCTTCGCCTCGGGGCTGGCGGCCGAGGACTGCCTGCTGCGCACGCTGCTCGTGCCCGGAGACCATGTCGTCATTCCGAACGACGCGTACGGCGGCACCTTCCGGCTCTTCGCGAAGGTCGTGGAGCGCTGGGGCGTGAACTGGTCGGTCGCCGACACCTCGGACGCCGCGGCGGTCCGGGCCGCCATCACCCCCCGTACGAAGGTGATCTGGGTGGAGACGCCCAGCAACCCGCTGCTCGGCATCACCGACATCGCGGCGGTCGCGGACGTGGCGCGCGGCGCCGGGGCCCGGCTCGTGGTCGACAACACCTTCGCCAGCCCGTACCTCCAGCAGCCGCTGGCGCTCGGCGCGGACATCGTCGTCCACTCCACGACGAAATACGTGGGCGGGCACTCGGACGTCGTCGGCGGTGCGCTCGTGGTGAACGACGACGCGCTCGGGGACGAACTCGCCTTCCACCAGAACGCGATGGGCGCGGTCGCCGGCCCCTTCGACGCCTGGCTGACCCTGCGCGGCATCAAGACCCTGGCGGTCCGGATGGACCGGCACAGCGCCAATGCCGCCCGCGTGGCCGAGCTTCTCGTCGCCCACCCCAAGGTCACCCAGGTCTTCTACCCGGGCCTGCCCGAGCACGCCGGGCACGAGACCGCGGCGAAGCAGATGCGGTCCTTCGGCGGCATGGTGTCCTTCCGGGTGGCGGGCGGCGAGCAGGCGGCGGTCGACGTGTGCAACCGGGCCGGGCTGTTCACGCTCGGGGAGTCGCTGGGCGGCGTGGAGTCGCTGATCGAGCACCCGGGGCGGATGACGCACGCATCGGTGGCCGGGTCCGCGCTCGAGGTGCCGGCGGATCTGGTGCGCCTTTCGGTGGGCATCGAGGCGGTCGACGACCTGCTGGCCGACCTGGCGCAAGCCCTGGGCTGACGGGCACCCCCGCCCCCGCCCCCCGCGCCGGCGCCCGCTCCCGCCCTCGCCCCCGTCGACCGGTCTTCACCAGCCTTCCAGCGGCGGCGTCGTGTCGACCGGCGGTGCGACCCATGGCTGGACCACCGCCGCCCACAGGGCGAAGGCCACCGCGGCCGCCAGCAGCAGCGCCCAGCCCACGGCCCGTACGGCCCTGCGGCGGGCCAGGAGCAGCTGCCCACGCTCGGCCGCCCGCGCCGCCAGGTCCGGCGGTACGACGGGATGCGGCCCGTCCAGCATCCGGCGGACCTCGTCCTCCTTGCGGTCGGGCAAGCTCACGGCGTGGCCACCTCCGGGCGGGGCGGCGGGGCGGGGCGGCTGCGCATGGTGGCGACGGAGCGCAGGCAGATCGCGCGTACCCGCTCGGCGGGCAGGCCCAGTTGGGCCGCGGCCTGCTCCTCGGCCACGCCCTCGTAGAGCCGTAGCACCAGCACCAGGCGCTCCTGCGGGGTGAGCCGGTCGAGGGCGCCTCCACAGGGGTGGCGGTGGCGCCGTGCGGTGTGGGCGAAGCGGGCGGCGAGCTCCTGGCGGGTGCGGTCGTACGGGTCCTCGCCGTTGAGGCGGTCCCACGCCGCGTACGTACGGGCCAGGGCGGCGGTCAGCAGGTGCTCGGCGGCCTCCGGGTCGCCGGTCAGCAGCGTGGCGGCATGCAGGAGCCGGCCTGCCGCGCCCGCGACGAATGCCTCGAACTCCCGGGCCCGGCGGCGATCCCGTTCCGCCCGCCGCTCTCGCACCGCGCCCTCCTGGTCCTCCATAGGACGGCAGGCGCGGGCCCGGGTCAAGAGGCAGGTGGCAGGCAGGCGGCAGGAAGGAAGCAGGCAGGGAGGTCGCCGGGGTCTCCCGGCAGGTCGTCGGAGACGGAGTCAGGAGGCCGACGGCTCCTGGACGGGCGCCGCCGCCATCCGCGCGGACAGCGCCTCATTGAACCGGGTCAGCAGGGTGCAGAAGACCTCCCGCTCCTCCTCTCCCCAGTTCTCTGTCAGCAGCGCCATCAGCTGCCGCCGCGAGGACCGCACCTCCTCCAGGCGCGCCTTGCCGCGCGCCGAGAGCTGCAGTACGACGGCCCGGCCGTCCTCGGGGTGCGAGGTGCGCTTGACGAGGCCGGTGTCGACCAGCGGGGCGACCTGCCGGGTGACCGTCGAGGAGTCGATGCCCATGCCGGCGGCGAGTGCCTTGACGCCCATGGGACCTTCCCGGTCCAGGCGGTTGAGCAGGAGATACGCGGCGCGGTCCATGGAGTTGCGGACCTGTCCGACGCCGCCCAGCCGGGTCTGCTCCGCGCGACGGGCGAAGAGGGCCACCTGGTGCTGCAGGTCGTCGAGAAGGCCGCTGTCTGAGGGCACTCCCCCTGGCTCCGCCGGGGGGACCCCCACCCCGCCGGTGGAAGTCGGGGGAGCGGTCGTCATGTCCGGAGTAGTGGGCATGGCCTGGGCTCACTTCGTGAGGACGGTCTGTTGGATGCGCACAGGGTACGCGGCCGGGGGCTTGCCCGTACCGGCCCGGGAGAATCCGGCGAACTCCGGTCGTACCCGGACCGCCGGGCCGGGCGGGAACTGCGAGACTTGCCCCATGGCAGCAACCCACGACGACCCCTCCGGCACGGCGTCCCCTCCCCTCTCCGAGATCACCGTCGACGAGGTGCGCGCGGCGCACAAGATCCTCTCCGGAGTGGCCCGGATGACCGCCATGGAGGGGAGCCGGCACCTGTCCGGGCTGGTCGGAGCCCCGGTGCACCTCAAGTGCGAGAACCTTCAGCGCACCGGTTCTTTCAAGGTGCGGGGTGCCTACGTGCGGATCGCGGGCCTGAGCGCGGAGCAGCGCGCGGCGGGCGTGGTCGCTGCCAGCGCCGGGAACCACGCGCAGGGCGTCGCCCTCGCCGCATCCCTGCTCGGCGTGCGCTCCACCGTCTTCATGCCGGTCGGCGCCCCGCTGCCGAAGGTCGCGGCGACCCGGGACTACGGCGCCGAGGTGCGGCTGCAGGGACAGGTCGTGGACGAGACGCTGCGCGCGGCGCAGGAGTACGCGCGCGAGACGGGCGCCGTGTTCATCCACCCCTTCGACCACCGCGATGTGGTCGCCGGGCAGGGCACGGTGGGTCTGGAGATCCTCGAGCAGTGCCCGGAGGTGCGGACGATCGTCGTCGGCATCGGCGGCGGGGGGCTGGCGGCCGGGATCGCGGTGGCGGTCAAGGCGCTGCGGCCGGATGTGAAGGTGGTCGGGGTGCAGGCGGAGGGCGCAGCCGCGTACCCGCCGTCGCTCGCGGCCGGGCACCCGGTGGCGCTGGAGTCGGTGGCGACGATGGCCGACGGCATCAAGGTGGGGCGGCCGGGCGATGTTCCGTTCAAAATCGTTGGCGATCTTGTGGACGAGGTCCGTACGGTCTCCGAGGACGAGCTCTCCAGCGCGCTGCTGCTCTGCCTGGAGCGCGCGAAGCTCGTGGTGGAGCCGGCCGGGGCGAGCCCGGTGGCGGCGCTGCTGTCCCGGCCCGACGCGTTCCAGGGACCGGTGGTGGCGGTGCTGTCCGGGGGGAACGTCGACCCGCTGCTGATGCAGCGGATCCTGCGGCACGGTATGGCGGCGGCGGGGCGCTACCTGTCGCTGCGGCTACGGCTGACGGACCGGCCGGGGGCGCTGGCAACGCTTCTGGGGGTGTTGTCAGTGGTCGACGCTAACGTCCTCGACGTGAGCCACGTACGGACCGATCCCCGGCTCGGGCTCACGGAGGCGGAGGTGGAGCTGCACCTGGAGACCAAGGGGCCTGAGCACTGCGCCGAGGTGCGGACGGCGCTGCGGGAGGCGGGTTACACGGTCATGGCGTGAGCCGCGGCCTGAGGCCCGGCTCTGGTTCTGAACCCTTTCAAACGGAAGCTATCGCGTTTCGCTTGAAAGGGTGTCGCGACATATCGCGTCTGCGGTATGGTCTTCTCCTGCACGGCTTCATCCAAGCCTTATGTCGGACACCACCACCCAAACTCCTGACCACCATCACTCTGGGAGAACTTCCATGCCAGGCGCCATTTACGCCGAAGGTCTGGTGAAGACCTTCGGCGACGTGAGGGCTCTGGACGGCGTCGACCTCGACGTACCCGAGGGCACCGTGCTCGGACTGCTGGGCCCGAACGGGGCCGGCAAGACCACCGGGGTGCGGGTACTGACGACGCTGTTGCAGCCCGACAGCGGCAGGGCCGTCGTCGCGGGCCTCGACGTCGTCAAGCACCCCAACGAAGTCCGCCGTGCCATAGGCCTCTCCGGCCAGTTCGCCGCTGTCGACGAGTACCTCACCGGGCGTGAGAACCTCCAGATGGTCGGCCAGCTCTACCAGATGGGCGCCCGGGACGCGAAGGCCCGCGCGGACGAGCTGCTCGAGCGGTTCAACCTCTCCGAGGCGGCCGACCGGACCGCCAAGACGTACTCCGGCGGCATGCGGCGGCGGCTCGACCTGGCCGCCGCGCTGGTCGTCAGCCCGCCCGTGATGTTCATGGACGAGCCGACTACCGGCCTGGATCCGCGGAACCGGCAGGCGCTGTGGGAGGTCATCGAGGAACTGGTCGCGGGCGGCACGACGCTGCTGCTCACCACGCAGTACCTGGAAGAGGCCGACCGGCTGGCGCACGACATCTGCGTCATCGACCACGGCAAGGTCATCGCCCGCGGCACGTCCGACCAGCTCAAGGCCCAGACGGGCGGCGAGCGCGTCGAGGTCGTCGTCCACGACCCCGAGCATCTGGCCACCACCACCGACATCCTGCGCGGCTTCGGCAAGGGCGAGACCAGCGTCGAGACCCACACCCGCAAGGTCACCGTCCCGGTGACAGGTGGCGCCAAGCTGCTCGCGGAGGTCATCCGCGAGCTCGACACCCGCGGCATCGAGATCGACGACATCGGCCTGCGCAGGCCGACCCTGGACGACGTCTTCATCTCGCTGACCGGCCACGCCGCCGAGGCTCAGGACGAGGCGGAGGCGGAGGCCCGTGCGAAGGCGGGTCCGAAGGCGGATCCCAAGAAGGCCGCCAAGGTAGGCGCGAAGGCTGACGCGCAGCAGAAGGAGACCGCGAAGTGACCGCCGTGAACGTGACCACCACAGCTGTGCCCAAGGCAGGCGGCGCCATAGGCCAGTCCGTCCGCGACTCGCTGGTCATCGCCAAGCGCAACCTGATCCGGATGCTGCGGATCCCCGAAGTCGTGATCTTCGGGCTCATCCAGCCGATCATGTTCGTGGTGCTGTTCAGCTACGTCTTCGGCGGCTCGATCAACGTACCCGGCGCCGGTCTCGACGCCGACGCGTACCGCCAGTTCCTGATGGCGGGCATCTTCGCGCAGACCGTCACCTTCGCCACGGCGGGTGCGGGTGCGGGCATCGCCGAGGACATGCACAAGGGCCTCATCGACCGCTTCAGGTCGCTGCCCATGGCGCGCGGCGCGGTCCTCACCGGCCGTACGCTCGCCGACCTCGTACAGACCGCGCTGACCGTCGTGGTCCTGGCGATCGTCGCGCTGATCGTCGGCTGGCGGATCCACGACGGGATCTTCAAGGCGCTCGCCGGATTCGGGCTGCTGCTCCTGCTCGGCTACGCCTTCTCCTGGATCGGCGCGCTGATCGGCCTGTCCGTACGGTCACCCGAGGCGGCCACCTCGGGCGGTCTGATCTGGCTGTTTCCGCTGACGTTCATCTCGAACGCCTTCGTGCCGGCCGACAACATGCCAACCGTGCTGCGGCATATCGCCGAGTGGAACCCGTTCAGCGCCACGGTGCAGGCGTGCCGCGAGCTGTTCGGCAACCTCCCGGCCAACTACCCGGTGCCGGAGGCCTGGCCGATGCAGCACCCGGTGCTCGCCTCGGTGCTCTGGTCGATCGTGATCATCGTCGCCTTCCGCACGTTCGCGGTGCGCAAGTACCGCTCGGCGACCGCCTGATGGAGCCTGCGCGGGTCTGACGTGATCGGGCCTGACGCGATCGAGCCTGACCTGATCGGGCTGACCTGAGCGGGAGTGGCACCACCGAGCCCCCGGCCGTTCTCCGGCCGGGGGCTCACCTCTGCGTGCTCAGCCCTGGTACGGCTTGGCGTCGAGGATCTTCACCGTCGCGGTGCGGCCGTTCGGCAGCTCGTACTCGGCGTCGTCGCCGACCTTCTTGTCCAGGACGCCGCTGCCCAGCGGGGACTGCGGCGAGTAGGTCTCGATGTCCGCGCTGGCGTACTCGCGGGAGGCCAGCAGGAAGGTCACGGTGTCGTCGGGGTCGCCGTCGAAGGCGATCGTCACCACCATGCCGGGGGCGACGACACCGGTGTCCGCGGGAGCCTCGCCGACCTTGGCCTGCTCCAGCAGCTGAGTCAGCTGGCGCACGCGAAGCTCCTGCTTGCCCTGCTCCTCCTTGGCGGCGTGGTACCCGCCGTTCTCCCGCAGGTCACCCTCTTCCCGGGCCGCCTCGATCTTCTTGGCGATCTCGGCACGTGCGGGACCCGACAGGTACTCCAGCTCGGCCTTGAGCTGGTCGTACGCCTCCTGGGTGAGCCAGGTGACGTTCTCGCTGGTCTGGGTCACAGGTGCTCCTCGTCGGTGCTGGGAATACAAAGCAACGCCCTACCCCGGAGCATTACGCCTTCACGAGTGGGCGAAACCACGAGCCTAACAATTCCGCGCGGAAAGGGGGAGGAGGAAAACCGCTAAAGGAGCATAAATGCAGGTCGGGGCATGGTTCGGATGCCGTTCATCCGGCGGTTGCGGCCTTGCAGCCGACCAGTTCCACCGCCGTCGCGCGCCGCGTCGTACGGACCGTCCCGACCTTGTCGACCCGGCCCCCGCGCTCCTCGAAGCGGAGGTCCTTCCAGCCGACCTCGGTGCCGTCCTCGGCCTGTGCGCGAAGGGTGCACACCCCGGGCGTGCCGGCGTCCTTGCGGACCTCCAGATGCACCTCGACGGCCGTGTCCGAGACCACCTTGAACTTGATCAGCTCGCCGCTGACGTTCTGGCCCGCTATGTACGACACACCGGACCAGGCGATCACCACGAGCAGCGCGGCTCCGAGCACCGCTCCGACGATCTTCAGCTTGCGGTCCGCGCGGGTGTCCGCGGAGCGGCCGTAACGCGCGGCAGCACGCTCGTCGCCCGTGGCGGTCATCGTCGTCCTCCCGCGATGCGGACCGAGGAATGTACGGTCCCTGGTTTCGGTCACTATAGAAGGCGCCTTCTCCGGACGGTGGAGGGGGCCGCGACCAGTGACTGAGGATCTGAGGATCGAGTCTTGACCGAGACCGAGCAACTGCGATTGATGGCAGTCCACGCCCATCCCGACGACGAGTCGAGCAAGGGCGCGGCGACGATGGCCAAGTACGTGTCCGAGGGGGTGGACGTGCTGGTCGCGACCTGCACGGGCGGGGAACGCGGTTCCATCCTCAACCCCAAGCTGCAGGGCGACCCCTACATCGAGGAGCACATCCACGAGGTGCGCGCCAAGGAGATGGAAGAGGCCCGGCAGATCCTTGGCGTCAAGCAGGCTTGGCTGGGCTTCGTGGACTCCGGGCTGCCGGAGGGCGACCCCGTGCCGCCGCTGCCCGACGGGTGCTTCGCACTGCAGGACGTCGAGGAGGCGGCGGGTGCGCTGGTGAAACTGATCCGCGAGTTCAGGCCGCACGTGATCACCACGTACGACGAGAACGGCGGATACCCGCACCCCGACCACATCATGACCCACAAGATCTCCATGGTGGCCTTCGACGCCGCGGCCGACCCGGAGAGATACCCGGAGGCCGGTGAGCCCTGGCGACCGCTGAAGCTCTACTACAACCAGGGCTTCAACCGGCCGCGCACGGTCGCGCTGCACGAGGCGCTGCTGTCGAGGGGCATGGAATCCCCGTACGGCGAGTGGCTGGAGCGGTGGAAGCAGTTCCAGCGGGCCGAGCGGACACTGACGACGCACGTTCCCTGCGCGGAGTTCTTCCCGGTCCGCGACAAGGCCCTGATCGCCCACGCCACGCAGATCGACCCCGACGGCGGCTGGTTCCGGGTGCCGATGGAGATCCAGCAGGAGGTCTGGCCGACGGAGGAGTACGAGCTCGCGAAGTCGCTCGTCGGTACCTCCCTCCCCGAGGACGACCTCTTCGCGGGCATCCGCGAGAATTGACCGCATGACGATCGCGACCACGCTCCCCTGGCCTTCGGCATGGGAGACCCCAGCCCTCACACCACTCGTCCCGCTCGCCAAGGAACTGGACGAGAACCAGGTGACGCCCGGTGTACTCGGCTTCATCGTCTTCGCACTGCTCGGCGGGGCCGTGTGGCTGCTGATGAAGAGCATGAACAAGCAGTTCCAGAAGATCGACTTCGAAGAGGCGCCGGTCGCTGCCGGTGAGGGTGAGCGCGGGTCGGACGGCCCGGAGGCCAAGACCTCCGGGCGACCGGCCGCCACGCCGAAGCGGGACTGACGGCGCGGCGCCGCGGCGGCCCGGCGTGGCCGCCGTCCGTGCCCTTATTGGTCCGTGCCCTTATTGGTCCGTTCCCTTGTTGGCGCGTGTCCTGTCTGCCCGTGCCGCTATTTGGGGGCCGCGGAGGCCACTCCCATGACTTCGCGGGAGTGGCGGTTCGGGATCATGCCGAGGTACCAGGCCTGCCAGCCGGTCTCCGGCTCCACGCCCCGCTCGAGTATCAGCACGTACGCCTCCGCGCAGTCCTCCAGCCTCGCGTCGCGCGTCCCGTGCGACTCCCGCAGAAGCTGGGCCAGCTCCTCTTGGGCCACCGCCGTGCCGACCACCGAACCGCCCGCGGAGGCGAGCGGCAGCAGCGAGCAGCGCAGGAACCGCGCCCAGTCCTCGCCCCGCCGGTCGCCGTAGCCCGCGAACAGCCGGCCCGCCTCGTCCGCCAGCGCCAGGGCCTGGGCCGTGCGGCCGTTCCCGGCGTCGACCACCGCCAGCTCGATGCACGACCACGCCTCGCCGTGCGCCACCCCCACCCGGTGGAAGTCCTGCCGGGCGTCCTGCAGCAGTTGCCGGGCGAACCCGCTGTTGCGCAGCGAACCCGTCTGGGCCGCCCGCTGGTCGCGGGTGACTCGCGCCGAGTGGTGCCGGGCGCACGCCAGCCCGTATACGTCCCGCATGCGGCTGAACATCGTGCGGGCCCGCTCCAGCTCCCGCACCGCCGCGCCGTGCTCCCCCCGCTCCTCCAGGGCCTGACCGAGGTAGTAGCGGGTCCAGGCCTCGCCGCGCGCGTCCTCGTTCTCCCGGTGCCGGGACAGCGCCTGTCCCAGGTGGTCCGCGGCCACGCCCGCGTCGCCGTCGACCAGTCGGGCCCGGGCCAGCTGCGTGAGGGCCCAGGCCTCGCCGCGGCCGTCGCGGGTGCTCTCGTACTGGTCGAAGGCCTGGCGCAGCTGCTTCTCCGCCTCCGGGACCTCGCCCATCCGCAGATACACCTGGCCGAGCTGGAAGTGCGCCCACGCCTGGCCGTGCAGGCTCTCGTTCTCCCGGTGCAGCTCGAGCGCCTCGCGCAGCAGCTCGAGTGCCTCGGTTATGTGCGCCCGGTCGCGCTCGACCGCACCCAGCGCGTGCAGGGTCCAGGCCCGGTCTCCGCGCAACTCGGCCGTGGACTGCATCGCCAGCGCCTCACGGAGTTTCGCACCGGCCTCGGGAAGGTTGCCCTGGTGGTGCAGGGTGATGCCCAGGTCGCGCAGCGCACGCGCCGCCCCCGCCGGGTGCTGCGCCTCGCGGTAGAGGTCGACCACCGACGACAGGGTCGTACGGGCCTTGTCCAGCTCGCCGAGCTGGCGGGCCGCCACGCCCGTGCGCCACTGCACCGACCGCACCAGCAGGCCCCGGTCCGCGGCCTTCGTCAGCTCGCTCAGCTCCCCGAGGCGGTAGAGGTCGCCGCGCAGCAGGCAGTAGTCGCACAGCGCGCCGAGCAGGTGCAGCACCGCGGACTGATCCACGTCCTCCGCGTGCCGCAGCTCCGCCGTGATGAAGCTCGACTCGTCGTCCAGCCAGCGCAGTGCCGCCTCGAGCGAGGTGAAGCCGTGCGGACCCACGGTGCCCTGCTGGAAGGCGGCGTCCGCGCGGGTCGACGTCTTGCCGTCGACCAGCCGGATCACCGAGTCCGCCAGCTCCGCGTAACTGCGGATCAGCCGTTCCTGCGCGGCCGAGCGCTCGCCCGGCTCCTCCTCGTCGAGCAGCCGGGCGTGCGCGAAGCCGCGCACCAGGTCGTGCAGCCGGTAGCGGCTGCCCCGGACGTGCTCGATCAGCCCGGCCCTGGCCAGGGCGGCAAGCTGCCGGACTGCCTCCGCCTCGTCGGTGGCCAGCAGGGCGGCGCCCGCGGCCGCGCCCAGGCTCGCCCGCCCCGCCAGCGACAGCCTGCGCAGCAGCCTGCGCGCGGTCTCCGGCTGGTCGGCGTACCGCAGGCTCAGGGCACGGTCGACCGGGCCCATCGGGCCGTAAGCCGTGAGTTCGGCCGCCAGGCCGCTCGGCGTACGGGCGCCCAGCGAGGAACCGGCCGCGCGCAGCGCCAGCGGCAGCCCTCCGCACAGGTCACGGATCCGATCGCCCGCCTCCAGGTCATACGGGCCCGAGGGCTGCTCCGCCACGGTCTTCAGCAGCTCCTCGGCCCCGGCCGCGTCCAGCGGCTCGACGGCCAGCTGGTGGACCCGCGCCGGAAGGTCCTCCGGCAGCTCGAGCGGATCACGGGCGGTGACCAGCAGCAGGCTGTCGGAGCGCTCGGGCAGCAGCACCCGCACCTGCTCGGGGTCGGAGGCGTCGTCGAGGACGACCGTGACCGGCAGCCCCGTCACGTGCTGGTGGTACAGCTCGCTCAGCCGCTTGACCTGCTGCTCGGTGGACGCCCGCTCCCGGAACAGCAACTGCTCGCGGGGCGCGCCCAGCCGGTTGAGCAGATGCAGCAGCGCATCCCGGGTGGGCAGCGGCGGCTCCCCGGGGCTGGCACCGCGCAGATCCACCACGCACGCCCCGCGGAACTGGTCCTTCAAGTGGTGCGCGGCGCGCACCGCCAGGGTCGTGCGGCCGGAGCCCGGCGCACCGTGCAGCACCACCACCGTCGGCTTCGTCTCCGTGCTCGCCCGCGAGGCGTGCACCCACTGGGCGATCTGCAGCACCTGCGGGCGCCGCCCGACGAACGGGCCGTCCTGCTCGGGCAGATGGCCGAACGACTGCTGGAGCACGCTCCGCCGCCGCGCCGCCGCGCTCTTGTCGCTGCCCCGCAGCTGAGGTCCCCGCCCTGCCGGCGCGGCCGTGCCGCTCGGGCCGCGCGCATGCGAACCACCCTGCGCACCGCCGCCGCGCCGCGTCGCGGCGGCCAGCATGCGCTGCTGGTCGAGGAACGGCCGGATGCCCCGCACCTCCAGCGCCGTCAGCCACTCCAGCCTCAACTGCTCCGCGCCGCCCGGCTGATTCTGCAACGCCGCGTCCCGCTGCGCCGACGGCCAGTGCCCCGCCGTCAACTTGACCAGCGCGGTCGCCGCACCCGCCACCGCCACGGCGGCCGCCGCGCCCACAGCCGTGCCCGCCGACGTGCCGTACCCGAGGTCCGCTCCGAAGGCGGCCACCGCCGCCACGACCGTCACCAGCGCAGGAGTGCCGAGCCGCTCGCGCGAAAGCCGCCTGCCCAGCGGCTGCCGGGCCGCTGCGGACTCGTCCAGCGCGCGCACATACGCGCCGTACTCCTCGGCCGCCGTCGCCGCCATATCGTCCAGCGCGTCTCTCGCCCGCCCCATCAGCAGCGACGGGTCCGTACGTCCTCCCCCATAGCCTCCGGCATGGGAGGTACCCCCGAACCGGCGCACCTCCTCCTCGATGGCGCGCGCCAGCAGCCGCTCTGCTTCCGCGCGGTGGCTGTCCCGCAGGACGGCCATAGAGCCCGAAGAGCCCGACATGGGCTTCCCCCTCCACCCGCGATCGTTCTCGACGGCCCAAGTCTTCCGCTTCTCAAGGTTTTCCGTCAGCCCTGTGGATAACTCGGACCTGTGGACAACTCGGGGAAGCCCGGCGGATGAGACAGGATGGGAACATGCCGAACCGACTGGCTCACGAGACATCCCCCTACCTCCTCCAGCACGCCGACAACCCGGTCGACTGGTGGCCCTGGTCCGCGGAGGCGTTCGCCGAGGCCCGGCGGCGCGATCTGCCCGTGCTGCTCAGCGTCGGCTATTCGTCCTGCCACTGGTGTCACGTGATGGCGCACGAGTCGTTCGAGGACGAGGAGTCCGCCGCGTACCTCAACGCGCACTTCGTGCCCGTGAAGGTGGACCGCGAGGAGCGGCCTGACGTCGACGCCGTCTACATGGAGGCGGTCCAGGCGGCCACCGGGCAGGGCGGCTGGCCCATGACCGTGTTCCTCACCCCGGACGCCGAGCCGTTCTACTTCGGCACCTACTTCCCTCCCCAGCCGCGCCACGGCATGCCCTCCTTCCGCCAGATCCTGGAGGGCGTACAGGCCGCGTGGGCCGACCGCAGGGACGAAGTCGGGGACGTCGCGGGCCGCATCGTGCGCGAGCTCTCCTCCCGCTCGCTCGCCCTGAGCGCCGCCGCGACGCAGCCGCCCGGCGAGGACGACCTGCACGCGGCACTGCTCGCCCTGACCCGCGAGTACGACGCCTCGCACGGCGGATTCGGCGGCGCGCCCAAGTTCCCGCCGTCCATGGTCCTGGAGTTCCTGCTGCGCCACCACGCCCGCACCGGCTCCGAGGGCGCCCTGCAGATGGCGCTGGACACCTGCGAGCGGATGGCCCGCGGCGGCATCTACGACCAGCTCGGCGGCGGCTTCGCCCGCTACTCCGTGGACCGCACCTGGACCGTCCCGCACTTCGAGAAGATGCTCTACGACAACGCGCTGCTCTGCCGGGTGTACGCGCATCTGTGGCGGTCCACCGGATCGGACCTCGCCCGGCGCGTGGCGCTGGAGACCGCCGACTTCATGGTGCGTGAACTCCGCACGCAGGAGGGCGGTTTCGCCTCGGCGCTCGACGCGGACAGCGACGATGGCACGGGCAGGCACGTCGAGGGCGCGTACTACGCCTGGACGCCCGAGCAGCTGCGCGCGGTCCTCGGTGAGGAGGACGCGCGGCTCGCCGCCGGATACTTCGGCGTCACGGAAGAGGGCACCTTCGAAAAGGGCACCTCCGTGCTCCAGCTGCCCGGCGAAGGGCTCGCAGATGCGTCCCGCACCGAGTCGATCCGGCAGCGGCTGCTGGCCGCCCGCGAGGAGCGGCCGCGCCCCGGCCGCGACGACAAGGTCGTCACCGCCTGGAACGGCCTGGCCATCGCGGCCCTCGCCGAGACCGGCGCCTACTTCGAGCGCCCCGACCTGACCGCGGCCGCCCTCGACGCGGCCGACCTGCTCGTCCGCGTCCACATGGACCAGACGGGCCGCCTCTCCCGCACCTCGCGCGACGGCACGGCGGGCGACAACTCAGGCGTCCTGGAGGACTACGCCGATGTCGCCGAGGGCTTCCTCGCGCTGTCCGCCGTCACCGGCGAAGGCGTGTGGGTGGAGTTCGCGGGCCTGCTGCTGGACACCGTCCTGCGGCACTTCACCGGCGAGGAAGGGGACTTGTACGACACCCCCGACGACGGCGAGGCGCTGATCCGGCGCCCCCAGGACCCGACCGACAACGCGGCGCCGTCCGGCTGGACGGCCGCGGCCGGGGCCCTCCTGTCGTACGCGGCCTGTACCGGCAGCTTCCGCCACCGGGCCGCAGTCGAGCACGCGCTGGGCGTGGTCAAGGCGCTGGGGCCGCGCGCCCCGCGGTTCATCGGCTGGGGCCTGGCGGTCGCCGAGGCCGCGCTGGACGGGCCGCGTGAGGTGGCCGTGGTCGGCCCGGCCGACGACCCGGGCACCGCCGAGCTGCACCGGACGGCGCTGCTGGGCACGGCGCCCGGCGCGGTGGTGGCGGTCGGTGAGCCGGGCGCGGACGCCGAGGAGGTGCCGCTGCTGCGCGACCGCCCGCTGGTGGGCGGCCGCCCGGCCGCGTACGTGTGCCGCGACTTCACCTGCGATGCGCCGACCGCCGACCCGTCGGTGCTGGCGGAGAAGGTGGGACTCAGGGCGTAAGGAGCGTCAGAGGGCGGGGAGCCGGGGGCCTCAGAGGACCGGGAGCCGGGGCCTTCAGAGGGTGAGGCCGCGGCTGAGGACGCCCAGCGATCGGTCGATGACCGCCGCCATGTCCTCCGTCCGGCCACTCTCGACCCAATGGAGCATGGCCTCCTGGAGCGAGCCGAGCACCGCCGCGGAGAACACCCGCAGTTCCAGGTCGTCCGCCGGGCGGCCGGTGCGCTCCGCCAGCACGCCGCACAGCATGCGCCCGGTCGCGGCATTGCTCTCGAACATCCGGGCCCGGATCGCCGGGACGTCCATCACCAGTTTCGCCCGGAGCGCCATCTCGTCCTGCTCCTGGGCGAGGTAGGTGCGCAGCGTCTCGAGCATCACGTACCGGATGGACTCCAGCGGCGGCTCCCCGGCAGGGCGCTTGCGCAACTCCGCTTCCATCAGCGGGTCGTACTCGTCGGTGAGGACGATGTCTTCCTTCGTCGGGAAGTAGCGGAAGACGGTGCTGGGGGAGACCTCGGCGGCCTCGGCGATCTGCTCGACGGGCGTGGCGTCGTACCCCTGCTCGGTGAAGAGCCGGTAGGCGGCGTGGCGGATCGCCTGCCGGGTCTTGATCTTCTTCCGTTCGCGCAGGCCGAGCTTGGGGCCCGGTGCGGTGGAGGCGGCAGAGGTTCGTGCAGGTGCCATGGGTGTCATTGTCGGGCATCGGCGCCCTCCGGGGCCACGGGCGGGCCGCCCTCCTCTGCGGCTCCGGCCCCATCCGTGCCGCGCCCGGCTCCGGCCCCATCCGTGCCGCGCCCGGCTTCGGCCCCATCCGTGCCGCGCCCGGCTCCGGCCGAAGCCCCGGCCCCGGCCCCATCCGCGTCCCCGGCCCCGACCCCCGCCTCCGGCGCCGTCCGCGGATTCGGCAGCAGGGCCGCTGCCAGCAGGGCCGCCGCCAGGGCCGCGACCCCGCAGACCAGCAGCACCAGATCCATGCCGTGCACGAACGCGGAGTCGGCGGAGGCCGCCAGCGCCCGGCTGCCCAGCCGCTCGGCCACCAGGTGCGCGGCGACCACCGAGTCCCCGGCCGCGTCGGCGGCCGGGTCCGGCAGCCCGCCGGTGTCCAGACGGTCCGTGTACGCGCCGGCCAGCAGGCTGCCGAGCAGTGCCACGCCGATCGCGCCACCGACCTGCCGCAGCGTCATCAGCAGGCCCGAGCCGCTGCCCGCGCGCTCGGCGGGGAGCGCGCCGAGGGCGGCGTCCATGGCGGGCACCATGGCGAAGCCGAAGCCGATGCCCGTGATGGACAGCCACAGGGCGGTGGCCCCGTAGCCGTCGCCCATGCCCGTACGGCTGCCGAGGAAGGCCGCGAAGGACAGCACGACCAGGCCCGCCGCGATGACGGGCCGCGGGCCGAAGGCCTTGGCCAGTGGCGCGCTGCCGCGGGCGGCGATGAGCAGCCCGCCCATCATCGGCAGCAGCCGGACGCCGGTGGCGAAGGCGTCGTAGCCCAGTACGGCCTGCAGGTACTGCGGCAGGACGAACAGCAGCCCGGAGAGCACGAAGGTCACCAGGGTGGCCGCGACCGTGTTCCACAGGAAGCCGCGGTGGCGCAGCAGCCCGAGGTCGAGCATCGGCCGCGCCCCCTTCAGAGCCTCCCGCCGCTCCCGCGCGACGAGAGCGGTCAGCAGCACCACCGCGCCGCCGAGCGCGCCGAGGACGATCGGGGCGGCCCAGCCTCGGCCGGGCGCCTCGATGATGCCGAAGACCAGCGCGCCGAGGCCGGACACGGTGAGCGCGGTGCTGAGGGCGTCCACCTTCGGCGAGGCCGGGTCGGATGTCTCGGGCAGCAGGAAGGCGCAGGCGGCGATGCCGATCGCGACCATCGGGATGTTGATCAGGAAGACCGCGCCCCACCAGAAGTGGTCGAGCAGCCAGCCGCCGACGATGGGGCCGAGCGGCATGCCGAGCGCGGAGGCGGCGGCGATGGCTCCGACCGCCTTGGACCGCTCCTCGGGGGCGAAGAGCGAAGGCAGTACGGCCATGGCGAGCGGCATGATCAGGGCGCCGCCGACGCCCATGACCGTACGGGCGGCGATGACCGGCTCAGGGGTGTCGACGAGGGTGCCGATGACCGACCCGGCCAGGAAGATCCCGAGGCCGACGAGGAGCATCCTGCGGCGGCCGAAGCGGTCGCCGAGCAGTCCTGCGGGGAGCATCAGGGCGGCGAAGACGACGATGTACGAGTCGGCGATCCACTGCTGTTCGCCCGTGTCGGCGCCGAGCTGTGAGGCCATGGTCGGCAGAGCGACGTTCAGGATCGTCAGATCGAAGCCGAGGACGAGCATGCTCGCGACGAGCGCGCCCAGCGCCCACCAGCGCCTGGGGTCGGGCTGCGCGGCCCCAGGCGGTGAGGAACCGGCCGGTGAGGAACCGGCCGGTGAGGATCCGGCCTGTGCCGGCACGGCCTGCGCGGATACGGCCTGTGCGGGCACGGCCTGTCCGGACTTCGGTCGTGCGGACTCTGCTCCTGACGAGGACCCAGCGCGCGCGGGCATGGCACACCTCCGAGAGTTGGCGTCAAGTGACAGTAACTCTCAAAAGATGCATGCTGTCAATCGTTCTCGCGGCACCGGGCTCAGTCGCGGCACCGGGCTCAGGTGTGCTGGTACGCCACCAGCGAGATCCCGACGTAGTGGACGACGAAGGCCGCCAGCGTGAAGGTGTGGAACACCTCGTGGAAGCCGAACCACCGGGGTGAGGGGTTCGGCCGCTTGATCCCGTAGATCACGCCGCCCGCGCTGTAGAGCACGCCGCCGACGATCACGCAGACGAGCACCGCGATGCCGCCCTTCTGCATGAAGTCGGGCAGGAAGAAGACCGCTGCCCAGCCCATCGCGATGTAGCAGGGCGTGTAGAGCCAGCGCGGGGCGCCGACCCAGAAGACCCGGAACGCTATCCCCGCAATGGCCGCCACCCAGACCGCCCACAGCAGCGCCTGCCCGCGGCCGCCCGGGATGAGCAGGATCGTGAACGGGGTGTAGGTGCCCGCGATGATCAGGAAGATGTTCGCGTGGTCGAGCCGCCGCAGCACCGCCGTGACCCGCGGGCTCCAGTTGCCCCGGTGGTAGAGCGCGCTGACCCCGAAGAGCAGGCATGCGGTCAGCGTGTATACGGCGCACGCGATACGGCCGCGCGTGCTGTCGGCGAGCGCGGTCAGGAAGACCCCGGAGATGAGCGCGGCCGGGAACATCACGGCGTGCAGCCAGCCGCGCAGCCGCGGCTTGACCGGTATCGGCAGGTGCAGCGAGCGCGAGCCTCGGCGTGGCGCGGATGGGTCGGAGTCGGGGGCGGAGTCGTCGGACGCGGCGTCGGGTACGGCGTCGGGCGCGGCGGCAGTCATGGCCGACATGCTACCTACGGGACCGTAAGTTACGCGCAAGTATCAAGTGGTGATGCTCACCAGTGTGCCCCCTGGACAGAACTCTCGTAGGGTCGGATGATCATATGAGTGCGGTCGGCACCGGATGAGCGGTCACGAAGCATCCGGGTCGCAGCCCCCACGGGGCAACTACCTACATAACGGACTTTCCCTGCCGCGGCAGGGGACCCCGGGTCCGGGGTGTCCATTCCAACCCTCAACTCTGTCGCCGGGCAGCGCGGTCCCGGCGCGGAACGGAGCGATCGTGGCGCGCAGCAATGCGGCTCCCAAGCCCCCCACCAACCATCAGGAACTGGTCTCCTGGGTCGACGAGATCGTCGACCTCACCCAGCCCGACGAGGTTGTCTGGTGCGACGGGTCCGAGGCCGAGTACGAGCGCCTGTGCGAGGTGCTCGTCGCCAAGGGCACGTTCAGGAAGCTCGACCCGATCAAACGCCCCAACTCGTACTACGCCGCCTCGGACCCGACCGACGTGGCGCGTGTGGAGGACCGCACGTTCATCTGCTCCGAGAAGGAGGAGGATGCGGGCCCCACCAACCACTGGAAGCACCCCGACGAGATGCGCGAGATCTTCGCGGGGCGGGAAGGTATCTTCCGGGGCTCGATGCGCGGCCGGACGATGTACGTCGTGCCGTTCTGCATGGGGCCGCTCGGCTCGTCGCTGTCCGCCATCGGCGTCGAGATAACCGACTCCGCCTACGTCGCCACGGCCATGCGCACCATGACCCGCATGGGCCAGGCCGTCCTCGACGAGCTGGGTGAGGACGGGTTCTTCGTCAAGGCCGTCCACTCCGTCGGCGCCCCGCTCGAGCCGGGCGAGGCCGACGTGCCGTGGCCCTGCAACAGCACCAAGTACATCTCGCACTTCCCCGAGTCCCGCGAGATCTGGTCGTACGGCTCCGGCTACGGCGGCAACGCGCTGCTCGGCAAGAAGTGCTACGCGCTGCGCATCGCGTCCGTCATGGCCCGCGACGAGGGCTGGCTGGCCGAGCACATGCTGGTCCTGAAGCTGACCCCGCCGCAGGGCGAGCCGAAGTACGTGACCGCGGCTTTCCCGTCCGCCTGCGGCAAGACCAACCTCGCCATGCTCGAGCCGACCATCCCCGGCTGGACGGTCGAGACCATCGGTGACGACATCGCCTGGATGCGCTTCGGCGAGGACGGCCGGCTCTACGCGATCAACCCCGAGGCGGGCTTCTTCGGTGTCGCGCCGGGCACCGGCGAGCACACCAACGCCAACGCCATGAAGACCCTGTGGGGCAACTCGGTCTTCACCAACGTCGCGCTGACGGACGACGGCGACGTGTGGTGGGAGGGCATGACCGAGGAGACCCCGGCCCACGTGACGGACTGGAAGGGCAACGACTGGACCCCGGAGAGCGGGACCCCGGCGGCCCACCCCAACGCCCGGTTCACCGTCCCGGCCGCACAGTGCCCGACCATCGCGCCCGAGTGGGAGGACCCGAAGGGCGTGCCGATCTCGGCGATCCTCTTCGGCGGCCGTCGTGCCTCGGCCGTGCCGTTGGTGACCGAGTCGTTCACCTGGCAGCACGGGGTCTTCCTCGGCGCGAACGTCGCGAGCGAGAAGACCGCGGCCGCGGAGGGCAAGGTCGGCGAGCTGCGCCGCGACCCGTTCGCCATGCTGCCGTTCTGCGGCTACAACATGGGCGACTACATGGGCCACTGGGTCAAGGTCGGCAAGCAGGCGGACGCGGACAAGCTCCCGAAGATCTACTACGTGAACTGGTTCCGCAAGGACGCCGACGGCCGTTTCGTGTGGCCCGGCTTCGGCGAGAACGGCCGCGTGCTCAAGTGGATCGTGGAGCGGCTCGAGGGGAAGGCCGAGGGCGTCGAGACGCCGATCGGCATCCTGCCGACGAAGGAGGCGCTCGACACAGGCGGTCTCGACATCTCGGACACCGACCTCGAGTTCCTGCTGACCGTCGACAAGGACGTCTGGCGGGAGGAGGCCGGACTGGTCCCCGAGCACCTCAACACCTTCGGCGAGCACACCCCGAAGGAGCTGTGGGACGAGTACCGCGCGCTCGTCGACCGCCTCGGCTGACGCCTCGCGGCCGTTCACGGCGGAGGGCGCCCCGGCTGATGCCGGGGCGCCCATGTCCTGGCGTGGGTGGCACCTGGGTCGCACGCCTCCGCGGCGCGCGGCCCAGGGCCGTCAGTGGGCCGCGGTCAGCGCGGGCGAGGCGGCGGCGGGGGAGGAGCCGAGGGCCGCGGCGTGCGCGTCCATCCGCTCGGCGGCGAGGATCGCGGCAGCGGTGTCTGCGCGGGACGCGGCGACCACCAGCGCCCGCCCGGCGAGCGCGTGAGCCCGCCGGTGCAGGGCCTCGGTGCGGGCCAGGTCCGCGCCGGACGCCCCGAGCGCGCCGTCCGAGCGCACCGGGCGCGGCGTCCGCCGCAGCCGCGCGACCTGCTCGGATATGCGGTCCGCCGCATGGTCGAGATCGGGTTCTGCCGAGGCGGAGGCCGCGCGCAGCTCGTCGGTCACGGCCAGCAGTGCGGCCAGGTGCCCGGCGAGCTGGATGTCCAGCTCCTCCTCCCGGGAGCGGTGCGGGAACTCCGGCTCGGCCATGGTGTGGACCGACTTGGTGCGGATCGGCTCGTACATGGTGGCCTCCAGCCAGGTTTAGGAGTCCATCCTAGCTTAGACCATGTCTAAAGTTCAGCTGAGTCGCGATCCGCTGTGGAAAACCTTGTGGCGGGGGGGGGGAGGG